>CAUYTY010000189.1 GCA_963575655.1 Gammaproteobacteria bacterium
GAATGTGATGAGATGTTTAACAAATCCCTGATTGCTTACGTCGAACTCAGGTTAACTAGGGTCTGGCCGAAAACCCCGATTTTGTGCTTCACAACCCGGAGAATTGCCAGCTATTAGCCAAGGGTTGAGCGAAACGCCCTTCTCTGATCGCAGCAAAAATTGTCTTTCAATCTTGGAGGGTCGTGAATTTTCCACAGGATCCTGGAGTAGAGCTTCACTCAACCCCCAGCTAATGGCTCATAACCCTCTGAGTTGCAAAATCAGGACAATTTTCAGCCAAACACTAGATATCATTGTTATTGCGCTTTCCAATCAAGGCGACTTTTACCTTATCGTCTGCGACTCGGTAGATTATTAGACATTCTCCGACATCGAAGCCCAGGTAATTCGATCCTTTGATCGGTTGAGTGTCGAGAAGTTCTTGGTTTTTGCAGAGCGCAATAATGCCTAAGACAACTTGCCGAAATTGGCTGCGCAGGAATCTGCCAACCCATTCGATAAGAATCCAACTTTGTAGAGCGTCAGCCTCACAATAATTTTCCTGTAACCTCGGCCCCGAGAAATTCTTCTGTCTTGGCCCTACGATCCATTTCTATTCAATATGCATCCTCCAGGGCCTGCAAGCGTATAAACTCCCAAAAGGAAAGTAGTACAGCTGCGTCTCGACCATTTCTCTCCACAATGATGAGTTCTGTCTGTGCCGTATCAAGGTACAAACAAAAGCGATTTTTGATCGTGGTAATAGTAGCTTTCATGGACAATCACACAGTAACACCATATGTTAAGATTGCCCGTTTTAACTGATTTGGATCGACAACAGACCAAGGCCACGACCTAGCCCACCAAATTCAAAGTAGATACCAAAAAATCCTTCGACTAGTATGGTACTGCCAGATTCGTAAAAAAGCATAACTTTCACCTAACGGGCGGAGGTTAGGTAAGAAATTATATTGTAGTCAGGTATATAAGTTTGTACCTACGGATAGGCGTTAGGTAAAGGCTATGTTGATGCGCGGAGTCTTTCTGATATGGAATTTATTCTTGGCACAACTACCCACAAGGAAAACACTGAGTTATTCGCCGCCGTGTTGCCCGATAAACGGCTCGATTCTTCTGGCGCGTATTGGGTGTGTGGTTAGGGATCGGATGGAGGCTGAACAGTGCCCCTGTTGCTACCTACCGGAGAAAATGATAGTTGGGGTCTCTGCCTTGCTGGCGTTGGGAACCAAACAACAGCGCCTCTTGTCACAAACCAAGGTACTTCAGTGAGAAGGGACAACAAGTGGGACTACCAACAACACGGCAAGCGCGGCCTACGGAGTAGAAAACTCTAAATTGAGGATAAATCACGGAGGAAGAAACCGCATAGGATGCGGTGAAGAACAAACCGCATCAATCGAGTAACTGCATTCGACACAAGATGTATTCCTCTGATCGAGTGTACGACCTTGGAATGACCATCACCGCTGGAGAACACCGCGAATGATGCGGTTACCTATAATTCAATCCACTCGTCACTCCAGAAGGAATTGCCGGAATCCAGGGCACAGAAGTATGATCTATCGACCATATCCTCCATGCTCTCCGGATTCCGACACTCCTTACCGAAATGACGGATAGGTAGCAACTTGGATTGTCTTTCATTCCCACTCAATGGTAGCGGGGGGTTTCCCGGAAATGTCATAGACTACCCGGGAAATACGCGAGATCTCATTGATAATGCGGTGGGAGATACGTTCTAAAAGATCATAGGGCAGATGAACCCAACGCGCAGTCATAAAGTCTACCGTCTGTACCGCACGCAACGCGACCACGTAATCATAATGGCGAGCATCCCCCAATACACCAACACTCTTCACGGGCAGGAAGACAACAAAGGCCTGGGAAATTTCATGATAGAGCCCCGCCCGATGTAGCTCCCCAAGATAGATATGATCAGCGGCACGCAAAATCTCAGCATATTCCTGCTTTACCTCCCCTAAAATACGTACCCCCAGCCCCGGACCTGGAAAGGGATGACGATAAACTAGGTCGTAGGGTAGACCTAATTCAACACCAATCTTGCGGACCTCATCCTTGAATAATTCACGCAACGGCTCAATTAACATGAGCCGCATCCGCTCCGGCAACCCTCCCACATTGTGGTGAGACTTGATCACATGGGCCTTGCCAGTACGCGCCCCTGCCGATTCAATGACATCGGGATAGATAGTACCTTGGGCAAGCCAACGCACCCCCGCAAGTTTATTTGCCTCCTCCTCGAAGACCTCAATAAACAACCGACCAATCACCTTGCGTTTCAATTCCGGGTCAGTCACCCCAACCAACGCACTAAAAAAACGCTCCGCAGCATCCACCCGTATGACCCGTACCCCAAGGTGACGCGCAAAGGTGGCCATTACCTGATCACCCTCGTGTAGACGCAGCAACCCGTTATCCACAAAGACGCAGGTAAGTTGATCGCCAATCGCCCGATGCATTAAAGCCGCGACCACTGCCGAATCCACTCCCCCCGATAGACCAAGTAAAACCTCGTCACTCCCCACCTGATTACGAATACGCGCAATGTTATCTTCGATAATATTGCTGGGGGTCCACAGCGCGGCACAACCGCAAATCTCATGGACAAAGCGGGAAAGGATGCGTATCCCCTGGCGCGTATGAGTAACCTCTGGGTGAAATTGGAGACCGTAGAAACCACGTCCCTCATCGGCCATACCGGCCAGCGGTGCATGGTCGGTCTCAGAAATCACCTTAAAACCCGGCGGCAGAATACGAACCCGATCACCATGACTCATCCATACGTCAAGCAATCCATAACCCTCGGGGCTGGCGTGATCCTCAATCTCGGCCAGAAGTCGGGAATGACTGCGGGCACGAACCTGGGCATAACCATATTCACGCTTCGCGGAAGATTCCACCTCACCACCCAATTGGGCCGCCATGGTTTGGAGTCCGTAACAAATCCCAAGTACCGGTACCCCCAGATCAAATACCGCTTGGGGGGCACGCGGGGTATTCTCGGCAGTGACCGATTCTGGTCCACCCGATAAAATAATGCCCTTCGGGGTAAAAGCCCGGACCTCCACCTCGGAAATATCGTAGGGAAGAATCTCGCAATAGACCCCCGCCTCCCGCACCCGGCGGGCGATGAGTTGGGTGTATTGGGAACCAAAATCTAGGATCAATATGCGGTCAGTATGAAGGTTGGCGGTCATGTTTAGAGGATTGATGGTTCGTGGGTCTACAATTCAGTCTGAGACTGTTGTAACGGTTATAATCTATGGCCTACGTCCCTGTGCTTCTGAATTCCGGCAATCCCCACCGAAATGACGACCTAAGAGGTTATAGGTAGCAATCTGAGTTAGAGAATTTTGCTACTTGTTTCACCATCCGTAGCCTCATCCCAATAGGCCGGAGTAGTCGGCAATACCAGGATTACCCCGAACGTTTTTGAGGATCGGGGTGTTGACTCGCTCGATGCGCACCGTGTTTTTCTCTCGTAGGTAGCGAACCACCACATCCCAGATATCGTCGAGGTCGTCTGGCTGCTCCTTTATACTCGCCCAGCCCGCTACCAGATATTCACGCTTTGCCTCTAGTGGTCGATTGCCAATTTGTATCTCGGTAATTCGCTTACCGATGGTTTCGTTGGGGTCAAGTACATAGTTGATCCCCCCGACGCGCACCATATCGCCTCCTTGTTGGTAATACGGGTCCTTGTGAAAGAGGTTGTCGCAGATATCCTCCAGGGTAGCGTGGAGCTGCTCTCCGGTAATGCGCGAGAGAGTCACCTTCGGATAGGTAATTGCCGTTTGGGCCATAACCTGCTCAAAGGTAATCTCCTCCCCCGCCAATACCGTAGTCCCCCACCGAAAACCCGGTGACAACGCAACATCCGCCCCTTTTACCGCCATCAGGGCATCCACAATTAGCTGATCAAACGTACCATTAAAATTGCCACGTCGATACAAAGTAGTTTCGGTGGTGGCGATCCGTTCCTGAAGCCGATTGAGCCAAGGCTTACGAACTTGATCAATTAGCGCCGTCATCCCTGGGTCGGGGGCGAGTAGGTTGGAGAAGACTGGGAGCAAACGATAGCGATAGTCAACAACCGTGGCCCCCTTGACCTCCAGGTCCAGTACCGATAGGAACTTGCCCTGAGAACCGGAATTGATGACTAGGGTCTTACCACCCGGATTGTCCATCAGAACTGGGGCCGGTATTCCATCGTGGGTATGACCGCCGAGAATGGCGTGCAACCCGCGCACACGACTCGCCATCTTGAGGTCCACGTCCATCCCGTTGTGCGACAGAAGCACCACCACCTCGGCCCCCTGGCTGCGGGCCTCATCAATCGTGGCCTGGAGGTGTTCCTCACGGATCCCAAACGACCAGTGCGCAACCTTGTAGGCGGGATTGGCAATACTCGTGTAGGGAAATGCCTGCCCAATGATGGCCACTCGGTGCCCACCAACTTCCTTAATCACAAACGGCGGAAAAATCAGGTCGCCAAACTCCTGATCCTGGAGATTTTGCGCCAAGAAATCGATGCGCCCCTTGAGGTCATGCTCAACGAGTTGTTTGACACGCTCCTCACCGTAGGTAAATTCCCAGTGCCCGACCATGCAATCGACCCCAAGCAGTTTGCAGGCGTCTACCATATCCTGCCCTTGAGTCCACAAGGCGGTTGCCGACCCCTGCCAGGTGTCACCACCGTCCAGAAGCAGGCTGTTCCCGTCGCCCACGACCGCACGCAACTGCTTGACCAGGGTACAAAGGTGGGCGAAGCCACCCACTTTGCCGTAGCGGTGCGCAGTCTCCTCGAAGCGTAGGTAGCTCAAAGCCGATGCCCCAAAACTATCCTGGGAAATACCGAAGTGTTCGAGGAAGGCAGCACCCACCAGGTGCGGAACCTTACCAAATGCACCACCGACACCTAGGTTTACATTCGGTTCCCGGAAATAAACCGGCAGGAGCTGGGCATGGGCATCAGTGAAGTGCAACAACCGCACATTGCCAAAACGCGGTATCTCGTAGGGGTCGCTCGGTTGGAGACGTTCAGCAAATACCGATCGCCCACCCAACCCGGCAATACCAGCGAGCCCCATGAGTTTAAGAAGTTCACGACGGGAAAGGGACATTGGTCCATTCTCCAGAGAATTAGTCGAGATTGCCCAACCTAGGTTTTCACTCGAGATTGATCCAGCATCGACAATCTGAGTCAGCCAACCCCCAGTGGGTCAATCAGGATTGATCTAGTTTCCTAGCAAATCAATCAAGAAACCCGAATAGAAGGAAAGACCGTGGCCTACCTTCAATCTGCTGAATCCTAAATATAAAATTTCCAAAATCCAAAGTCGGATGGTCAACATATCGCACTCTTTTAAGAACCTCGTGCAACTTTCTGTTCCATAGAGTAATCTACGTCCCTTCGAAGCCTATTACCACCCTAACTCACAGGGAACCAAGATGAGCGATGCTCTTAACTATTTGATTAGTGCGCGCCCGGATGCAATCCTGCCCTACTTTAAGTTTCTGAAAGAGGCAGGTAAACATCTCGACCCTAAGACGCGCGATCTCATTTCTGTTATCACTAAGGTCCATTCCCAAACGGATAGGGGTTTCCGCCAATATCTTACGCGTGCCTTGCGTGATGGAGTAGCACCGATAGAAATATTGGACGCCCTCCTGATGGCCTTTCCCGCGCTGGGACTCGCCAAAATCGTATGGGCAGTGGATATTCTGTTAGAGATGGACCTCCCCGAGTTTCGCCCGGAGAATCTCGGTACTGATGGACGTTGGCATGATGTCATGGCCATCGACGAGGCCGCCGAGGGTAGTGTCACCTACCGTGAGTGCGACAACCGTCACCTTTTTATCTACCGCAAAGGCGAGGCCGTGCAGGTCTACGACAGCCGCTGCCCTCACCAAGTCACCGACATACCGCATCTGGCCCTGGATGGTCTACGCCTCACCTGCCCCAAGCATAATTGGGCCTTCGATGTAAGTACTGGTGAGTGTGTTGCCAAAGGCGAGCGCTCCTTACGAACCTTTGAAAACAAGGTCGAGGACGGCCGTCTAAAGGTCTTTTGGTAGGTTGTTCAGTGATTTACCTCGATACTCGTTTCGGTGCCCCCTACTGATTACCTGTCCACTATCGTGGGACGGTGACCGAAACGGGTACCCTGGTTCCCAGGCTAGGTCTGGGTTTTTTTGTATTTAAGAGATGCAGGGGAAGAAAAGTAATGCGCAAAAACAGTTTCCGTTTCTTGGTGGCGGGTGGTGCCGCCCTGTTTGTAGCCCTCTCCCTCGTTCCCGTTTTCAGCGGCGCGGACCCCGAGTTGCCGGATGAGGCCTTTGCCCAGGTCATCGCAGCCGATGATCCGTTTCCTCACCAGCAAGAACTCGCCGCCCGTGTCAGTTTTTGGCGTCACGTCTTCGGGGTCTGGGATCGTCGCCAGGTAGCCCTGCACGACATGAATAACCCAGGGTTGGTGTACGAGGTCCTGACTCTACCCGACTCAAAAACTGAGAGTCGTAGCACGGATCGAAAAGAATTCATCCGCGAGCATGTCGAAGACCTGTCCCAACGTCTCCACACTCTAGAGCAGAAGGTCGCGCGGGGAAATGACCTCGACGACAACGAGCAGGCACTGCTGAACAAATTTCGGACGCTTGGCAAGGTCTCTCAGCTACCCGGTGCCCATGAGCGGATCCGAATCCAACGCGGTATCCGCGATAAGTTCCTAGAAGGGGTAGAGATTAGCGGGCGTTACGACGCTCAATTTCGGCAGATCTTCCGTGCCCACGGGGTACCCGAGGACCTAGCCTTCCTGCCTCATGTGGAATCCTCCTTCCAGACCGGTGCCCGTTCGAGCGTTGGCGCCGTGGGTATCTGGCAATTCACTCTATCGGCGGCCCGTACCTTCATGAAGGTAAACGCCGCAGTGGATGAACGCTACGACCCAGTACTGGCTGCTGAGGGCTGTGCTCGCTACCTCGCCCATGCCTACGAACAACTCGGAGACTGGGGACTTGCCATTACCTCCTACAATCATGGTATCGGTGGGATGGCGCGGGCGTCATCCGAATTCGGTACGGACTTCCCAAAGATTCTGGAGGAGTACGACGGCCCCCTCTTCGGTTTCGACTCTCGTAACTTCTACGTGGAATTCCTGGCGGCCCGCGAAGTGGCCCGCAATGCTGAGCGCTACTTCAGTGAGGTACACCGCGAACGTCCCTTGGGTTGGGAAAAGGTGGCCCTGGACCATTCCGCCCCAATTCACAAGGTGGCTCGTGAATATGGGGTTGGTCTGAATGAGCTTACGGAGATCAACACTGCCCTGACCACTAGCGCCATGAAGGGTCGAGTCGCGCTACCGGAAGGCACCTCGATCTGGCTACCGGCCGGTACTCAGCAGCGACTGGCGGCGCGCACGGTGGACGAGGAAACCCCGGCCGAGCGGCCGATCCGAGTGGTACGTGCGCCTGAACCGACTGCCGCGCGGATGATGGTGGCCATGGCCGAAGATTCCCTGTCGACACGCCCCAAGAAATTAGATGTCCCGACTGTGACTCATCGCGTTTTGGCGAGCAAGGATGATGATGACGACGACGAAGCCGACGATAGCGACGACAACACCAAACGGACTTCCAGGCATGTATCCGTCCACAGCAAGGCAGAGACAAGGCCAAAGGTCGAAAAGACCGTAGCAAGAGATGCTCGTACCGAAGAAAAGGCGGTATCCACCAAGAAGGCTGACATTGCGTCCGCGAAGACCACCACTGTGGTCACCAAAGGCGCTCAGGCGAAGGGTCCTCAAGCCAAAACTGTGGCAAAGACCGCCAAGGCCCAACCATCCAAGACTGCCCAAACGAAGGTTGCGCAAGTCGCCAAAGCCGCTCCGAGCAAGGGACAGGCGGCGACGCCAGTCAAGGTTGCTGCGACCAAGGCAGCCTCGGCGGCAACAGCTAAGGCCGCTGCTAAGCCGGTTGCCAAAGCTTCAACCCCTCTCCCTTCGACTGCCAAGAAGAAGGTCGCCACGGCTGCCAAGGGAACTGGTCGCCACGGCTAAATCGACGAACTTCACCGCAGAAGGTAAAGTACTAAGGGTGGACAGGCGAGAAACGCCTGCCCGCCCTCGTGCCTTGGTAGAAATATCCTCCTGAATCAAAAATCTCCTCGCTGTAAGTTGTCGTCATTCTCTCCCGCGAATGCCGGATTTTCTTTGAGATCATCCCGACAGATCGCTCATGCTCGTCAGAACCGCCTCCAGGATATCGGGATCGGTAATTGGTGCAGCGCATACCGACCCGGTGCAGATATAGGCCACGGTTGTCGCATGAGGGACACGGATACTCAACGCAGCGGGTAGATCAGACGTAATGGAGGGAATAGCAAAGATTAAACGACGTGGTGTGTATTGGTGGGCCGTTCGCGCCATCCAAAACGCCAGGGATTCGGGTTCACCGCGTAGGATTACGATCTCGGGCGGGTAGAGATATTCCTCCAGGGCGTGGAGGAGCGCGCAGTGGGCATTGGGGATTTTCTCCAGGGAGGTACGAGCGGCGCGTAGCGTCTCCTCACTAGCGGCTAGATAACGGGATTCGCCCAATAGGTGCCCGAGGCGACCCAGCGCCAGGGCTGCAATTCCGTTACCCGCTGGCAGTGATTCATCGGCCATTGGCTTGGGTCGATAGATCAGCGACTCGTGATCATCGGAGGTAAACCAAAACCCTCCCGCTGAGTCGGCAAAATGCGCCAGCAGAACCTCGGCAATCTCCACGGCAAAATCCAGATCCGCCCCTCGCCAACGAACCTGTAAGAGCGCCAATAGGGCATCCAACAAGAAGGCATAATCGTCCAGGTAGGCATTATGTCGTGCCCTCCCCTCTTTCCAAGTAGCGAATAATCGCCCATCCTGCCAGAGATTCGCCCTGAGGAAATCTAGCGCACGCTCCGCTGCCGTAACATAATCGGGACGCATCAGACGTCGTGCGGCTACGGCCATGCCGCGAATCATTAGGGCATTCCAGGCGGTCAGAATCTTTTCGTCGCGCCCCGGTCGTTCTCGTGGCTCGCGGGCGGCAAAGAGCTTTGCCCGGGCCGCGTCTAATATGGCTTGGGTCTCTTCTTCCGATTCAGGTACTCCGTTGGGCCGACTTTCGACGCCTTCCCACATCTGAGCAAGCTCGGCGCTGGTGCGATAACCATGCAGGTGCCAGCGTCCCTCAAAATTGGGACGCCGATCCAATCCAAAAGCAGCGGCGAGCAAGGAATATTCTTGGGGATTGGTTAAAAGGGCGGCGACTTCTTCACGGGTCCATAGATAAAAGCGTCCTTCTTCTCCCTCGCTGTCGGCATCTAGGCTGGACCAATAGCCTCCCAGCGGAGATTGCATCTCGCGTATTGCCCATGCCGCAGTTTCCTCGACCGTGCGCCGATACAGTGGGTCGTCGGTTAATACCCAGGCATCGGCATAGAGTGCAAGGAGTGGACCATTGTCGTAGAGCATTTTCTCGAAGTGGGGAATCATCCACTGTGCATCCACCGAATAGCGGCAGAAACCACCTCCCAAATGATCGTAGATTCCTCCTCGCGCCATAGCGGTTAGGGTGGCGTTTACCATCTCCAATGCTCTAACGTCCGGTTGTCTGGTACGCCAACTCAGTGCGTAGTGACGCATGAGGCGTTCCAAGTAGGTAGGATGCGGAAACTTGGGGGGCTGATAGAAACCACCATGGTAGGAATCGAAGTTCTTTTGGAGTTGATGGCGAGCAATATTCAATGGTTCCGCATTTAATGGTTCGGGCTCCGTTAGCTTCGTTCCGCCAAAACCTGGACCTTCCTCCAATGAATTGGTAGTGGTCTCCCAAATTCCGTATTCCCCGATCAGGGCCGTGCGCAGATAGCCATTTTGACGAATCAATTCGGCACGCTGTGTACGAAATACGCCCGATACGCGGATGAGCAGTTCCTTAAAAGCAGGTAGGCCGTGACGTGCCTCAGACGGAAAATAAGTCCCGCAGAAGAAAGGGGTCTGGTCGGAGGGGTCGAGAAATAGGGTAAGCGGCCATCCTCCCGAGCGTTCAGTAAGTAGGGCATGGGCGGTCTGATAGATACGGTCTAAATCAGGGCGTTCTTCTCGATCTACCTTGATATTGACGTAGTAAGCATTCATTAGCGCCGCCGTTTCCTCGTCCTCAAAGGATTCGTGGGCCATGACATGACACCAATGGCAAGAGGAATAACCAATCGAAAGCAAGATGGGGCGATTCAGTTGGCGTGCTAATTCCAACGCCTGTGAACCCCAAGGATACCAATCCACAGGATTTAGGGCGTGTTGGAGTAGATACGGGCTAGTTTCTTGGACAAGATGATTGGGCGAGGGTGTTTTATGGGAATGATTCATTGGAGAGAAATCCTTGAGGTAATCGTTTACGATGGTAATTGAGTCGTGTAAGGCACGCAACACGTATCCTACATTATCATAACCAATTGACTACAAGGAGATGTAATCTTGTCAGGGTAGGATGCAGTGAGGAACGAACCGCATCATTCGCATTGTCCAATTTCCACGCCTATATTCGACGCGGTGTGTATTAGACATTATCGGAAACCTCACCCCCCGCCCCCCTCTCCTTAACAGGAGAGGGGGAGAATTATTCCGTTGTTATGCTTAACTCCTGAACGGAACAGGCAAAAAATCTCCCCCTCTCCTGTTAAGGAGAGGGGGGCGGGGGGTGAGGTTTTGGGTTTCCGATAATGTCTATTGACTGAATTGGGTGTGCGAGGGTAGGGAATGACGCAACTGATGTAGCCCTCGTAGGATAAAGAACGCGAGTGATGCGGTTCGCTCCGCTCACCGCATCCTCTGCGGACTGACTCTGTTCACTCAAATGTGAAACCTGACCCCAAGAAGGTGATTAATCTGGTTCAATACCTGCTTGTTTTAATAATTTTAATAGCCGTTCTTTTTCTGTGCGCTCCAACTCCTTTTCGGCACGCTTTCGTTCTTTCTCAGAACGCTCCCATTTGGCCTCCCGCTCTAGTTCCTAAAGTTCACACAGAACCTCATCCTCCAAGTCCATCGCTTCTACTACTTCCTGTTCCGCAATGGCTTTCTGGAGGCGGCATAGGATCGGCCGATAGCGTTCGGGAATCTCTTCCTCATTGATCTCCAGGATATGCCTGTTAACAATGCCAGACTTTCCGCCAGAGATATATTCCTGATCAAAAATTTGTAGCAGTTCCTCAATCTCGCTACGCCGCTCATGACGGAGATGAGGAATTTGTATGATATAGCTATCGTGTGTGAGACTTTCTATGAATGATTCTTTCTCGCTGAGTTTCTCACCGGTAGTGAGGTCGTAACAATCACGACAAACGTGGATGACTGGCGCCTTACTATGCTCCAGAGAATGCCCCAGGAAATAGATCGTTAGGAGTGGCAGGGCCTGTTTGTGACGACCAGTTGCTTTTTCATCCTTACCCTCGACAGTTACCACCGGTTTAATATTGTTGGCGTCACGATATTGTTCTCCCAGATAGCGACGAAAGCGCATAATATCGGTATCGAGCTTGGCCTTTTGGATCTCAATCAACACCTGCCGGTATTCCCCTGCCGCATTATTGATCCTCGCCGCGAAATCGAGACGGTAGACTGTCAAGTGCCGCGAACCAATCGCAACAATACGTTCCTGAGGACGAAACTCAAGATCCGAAACCTCTTCATTGAGAATAGTGAAAAGTATAAATTTTGCGAGTTGATTGTATTCCAGTAAGTATTTAAAAGCAGCATCATAGATCGGATTAGCAATACGCATCGTATTTTCCTTATTCTTCAGAGTTAGTTGGTTCGATGTCAAATTAAACCCTGAGCTCAGCTAGCGGGTTATCTCCCCAGATACGAGATGTAATCCCAGGTTAAGATTTCCTGGGTTGCGGTAAGTGCTCCGGTGCCGGCCGTGAATCCCACGAAAGCCATGTCACCTCCTATCTTAGATGGAATGTCCACAATGAACTGCTTCGAAAAATACTTACTGCTGTCGGTGAGGTCTATGAGTTCCAAATTGAGATATGGATTGTGGTAGTTCAGGCGCGCTCTGAATGGGTGTCCACTGTGCAGGCTGACGCCTGAAAGCGTCAAATCAGTGGATGGTACAAAAGGCTGTCTGCCATTCGTATAGATTCCGATAGAGTTAGTTCCCTCCTCAGCATTACTAACCTGCGCGTTGGTTAGGGGACAAGCAAGTAAAAATAATCTATTATTAGTCCAACCAAAAAATAAGACATGAAATTGCTAAAATTATGAAAAATTCTGATGGACGTTCTCTCGATCACTCTACCCTTGAGTATATAAGGCTTCAAGCAGTAAAAGCTGTACGTAAAGGAATGTCTCCTAGGGAGGTGGGCGAGATTTTCGGTATGCACCGATCGAAGGTGTACGAATGGGTGAAGAAGGCAAAAGAGATGGGTCTAGCTACGTTAAATGCGAAACCTGTCCCTGGAAGAAAATCCTTCATCAATGAACAGCAAGAAGGAATACTCGTATTCTGGCTGTGCGCATTTACCCCATTGGATTTTGAATTCTCGACAGTCTTATGGACAACTGAAATGATAAAGACATTAATAGAGAGGAAATTTTCTATTTACATGAGTCGTTCCGCGGTGGGCCGTTTTTTGCGCCGCATTAATTTAACTCCACAACGGCCAGTATATCGTGCGATAGAGAGGGACCAATTTTCAGTAGATAATTGGATTAACAAAGAGTTTCCTAGAATCAAAGAGTTGGCAAGTAATGAGGGTGCTATAATCTATTTTCTTGATGAGGCTGGGGCGCGCACCGATTATCACGCGGGTACAACTTGGGGGCTAGAAGGTTTAACTCCCATAATTCCCTCCACTGGTGGACGTTATCGCATAAATATGATCGCTGCGATAACTTCTGAAGGAAAGATGCATTTCCAAATAGGTCCCTCATCGCTCAATGGTGGTGCGTTTGTTGAATATCTAAAAATTTTGGCTCAAGAGAATTCATGCCCCATCTATATTGTAACAGACGGGTATTCTGCCCATCATGCAAAAGTAGTTAAGGAATATCTGGAGACGACAAATGGAAAGGTTAAAATATTCTTTCTTCCCACCTATTCTCCACACCTTAATCCTGTCGAGCTAGTATGGAGCAATATTAAGACACAAGGAATTGCGCGTCACCTTATTCGTAATGTGGAGGAGTTAAAAAATAAAGCTACTCAACTTTTAGAGGATTTAAAAAAATCGCCAGAGAAAGTCAGAGAACTTTTTAAAGAAGAATCCGTCCAATATGCTATTTAGCTGGAGTCCCCTAACCAACGCGCAGGTTAGTAGAGTACAGGTCAAATTTCACAGCCACGCTTGACTGAATTGATGGCGCGTAACCCAAATATCCACCAACCTGTCCGAGCACTGTTGATCCATTGTTTTGGATGCAGAAGGTAAATCCATCTGCTTTCGGATCTGTCAATTGAAACGTAAAATCACTGGTGAAATGTTGCACGCTAACTTTGGCATTAAAGAATGCGCTGCCGGCATTCATGAAGTTATTTTTATTAGTGAGCTGCAAGCGGTTTTCATTCAAAGATGCATTCCCATTAAAGGTGAGACCTTGCTCGGAAAATCCTTCTTGGTAACTAGGATTATTGCCTGGAAAATTTTTGATCGTATAAATGGAAGTACTGGCTTGGCTCGATCGCATCCCCGGCACTACGGCAATAGCTCTAAGTGTATCCGTATTGTCGATAATTATCGGACCCGTGTACAGAATCGAATGCACAGTGGGAAACGAACCATCCCTAGTGTAATAAATAGTTGCATCTGCCGTGGCACTAGTAATGGTGACGAACTGTCTTGAGGTATACACATTGCCCGCTGGCATGAATGTAGGCATGGAGGCCGATCTTATGTGCCCGTAAACTGCCAATTGCGTTGCTGTCCCCACATAAACCTTTCCATTCGCTACGGTAGGTACCGAGAATTTAACTGCAGGTCCTGGAGCATCCCGCGATCCCCCCGAACTCTGGTATAGTTCATTGGCCAAATTTGTAGCATCGTAAGCGTACAGCACAGCCTGTTTTCCAACATAAGCAATAGTCCACACGATGCCATTTGTGCTGCCTTTTGCAGAGATTGATGGCGTCGTTCCGGGATACGAGAAATTCTCTGGCGAATAAGAAGTTGGAGTGGTCGAAAGCAAACCTTCTCCATCTGCATTGAAGGAAAAGACATTCAGAGCATCATTTACGCCACCGTAATAGACGTTATTATTCCAATACGCCGGCATACCCCAGATACCACCCACTGCGTTAGGAAGCTTCTGAACAATGTGGTCTATGCGGAAATCATATCCACCCAATACATCGCGATCCACTAGGTAAATGGTACCTTCCTTGCCAACTTGCGTCAGCAGATGTGGATGAGCGAAACTAATCGGAAGATTCGGTAACACGAGTGGCCCACCCGAACCGAGGTCAATGTCTTCGTTGTTCAGATACTCCTGATTGAACGGGGTGAAGTAACTCACCACGGGAAGGGTTCCACCCGACGGGCGACCCAGTTTAAGAATGGTGTTTCCTGCGTCTCGCCCCCCGGTGTTTAAGTCGAATGTACCATTTCCTACAGCAAGATAAATGCTCGTCGCATCTGAAGAAGGGGCGGCCCCTCCCTGCCATATTCCGCCCAATTCGCCATTCGGAGTAGTGTTCCAAACCACTGCTTGCCGTAGAGTAGACGCCTCATATGCAATAATCCACCCGTGATATGGAAAAATATCGCAGTGCGAACCCCAGGTGATATAAACCAAACCATTCTTCAATAACAGACCTGATCGCTGGTTTTGTCTAAGCGGATTGAATGTAATTATTCCGCCGGAGTGGTCGCCTCCCGTTCCTGACACTACAGCATTAATTATCACCGGACCACCAAACTTTTCTTGACCAGAGGTAATATCCAAAGCGTGTAATCGCTGAAAGAAGTGTCCATTCTCCTTAGTACGTGCAACCACATAAAGTGTATCACTTGCGGGATCAATTACCGGTGTTCCTGTGATTCCGACTTCAGGCACCAGATCCTCGCAGCCCAGATCATTCATACTGTTCAGAGTAGTCACCGCAGGTGGATTTATAAAGCTTACTTTCCAGAGCGGATTTTTATTTAATCCTAAGTCACTATCTGCATCAAAGGCGTAGACACTATTATGCTCCGTTGCTACAAACACTACGTTATGGCTTTTTCCTCCAATCACCACGTTTGACATATACAGTGGTTGTGCGTAAATATAACCGTCCACTGACTTCACGAATAATCTCCCAAATTGACTAGGGCTCACATTCGCGGGACGGAGAATCGATTCTTTCAAATTCTGTCCTGTGCGTGCATTATCATTATGGTATGTGGTGACATTCACCTGAGCAAAGGCAGCATGTATAAAAGAAAGAAAGAAATATATTACTATTCTTCGAACCATTGTTGGAATTCCTCAGAAGAATTAGAAATACCGGGTAGTATTCCAGAAATATTGTTGGTGATACTAAGTAGAACAGTAGCTGCAATCAACTTAATCAGCAAGGAACCGAACCACAAGAAATACTATTCGACTTTCTGAATGGGCGGATCAAAGAAAAAGGCATATCCAAACTCGCTATTTAGGGAATAATGGAGTTGGCTTCGCGAAATAGATAACCCAAGTTGCTACCTCGCACGCTTTTCTCCCCCTCTCCCTCAGGGAGAGGGGCTTTTTCGTTTCTCATCGCATAGATAGTAACTTGGGTGAGATAAGAAAGTTGGATTGCGGAGTATCCAACCTTATATCTACGCGATTTCTGAAAATAGCCTTAGCGAATTGTCATTACCCCTTTTCTCTCCCAGTAAGGGTTTATCCTCTCCAGGAAACGCGGGCATCGCGTCCGCTCTGGTGCAGCCAAAATGGCCGCGCTCCCGGGGGGATCTGAACGGTTACCCCTCTCAAACGTCCGTACCCACTTTCTCCTTCATCCGGGATGCAGTACGTCAAATATGTCCATCTGATAATAGGTATATTCCCGAACGGTCAGTTTTGCATTTTCCCCTTTGGTTCGGCGAAGATTCGGCTCGACGGAAAGGCTGGGTGCCTTATTTACGTAGGCTAATAGATCCGTGGGCGAAACGGCGGCGATATCATCATTCTTTGCACGCCAGGAATCTTTTACGTACTCAAATACCGTACGCGAGACCTCGTCGTGTCGGACGAGACGTGCTACTAATAGGTCTTCCACGGAAAATGCGGACACAACCACCGGTGAATGCGTATTAATGATCACCTGACGTAGCGGATTTCCTACCCTGAGCGTGGAATTGGTATCCACAACGGCATGATCCTCAACCTGTAGATCTAATTGATTTTTAGCATTAACGGATGGTGTTGCCTCAGACGAACCAATATTCTCTACGGACCGGCTGATTTGTTCTTGGGTATCCACCGCCTTCTTGGTATCGACCACCATCTCACGCAAAAGTTGAAGAATCGCGGAAATCCGCGAGGGATGGATGCCATTTTCCGGTTCCTCCAGACAGAGGAGACGACCCGATTCTGGGTCAGCGGAGAGAATCGCAAGTGCTAAGAACCTCAAGGTACCATCAGAAAGAGAACGAGCAGGATGACTGGTACCGTCGCGTCCACTGACGTGCAAGGTGTAGGTTCTGCGGCTATCGTCCCGCTCCACGGATACCGAACCCACGTCATCTAATAGATTGGCCAGTCGATTCGAAACCTCGGTTTCGGCCCGAAGACGTAGTAGCGTCGCTGCCATGTGCCCGCCATTCGAGGCAAGGTGCGCATCCGCAGAAAAAGCATCGGGCTGTCGTAGCGCGGAGGGCTCCAATTGAAAAAGAGTCCAACCTTGCATCTCACGACGCGCCGCCAGAACGGTCGGGTAATCGTTAGTATTAATCCCCCCGACAATTGTCTTTGGCGAAACAGCAGCCGGCACACGAAACGGCGGTCCTTTGGCGCCACCATCTTGATGCAGTTGGATAATGGTGTTGCCGTCTTTGGTTTCAGTCGAGATAAAAGGGGTACTGCGCCGTTTACTCTTGACCGCTGAGTTACGGAATACCGGGGTTGTCGGAAATCCGAGTTCTGCCTCTACCACCGTCTTTAAAATATACGTCAATTTCTCGTAGAGTAACTCGATCCGCTCTGCAGATTTCTCACTACTTGCGGTATAACGCAAGCCTAATTCATAGCGGAGAAAAGTTGCGGTCGGCGTCGCCACCCGATTAAAATCATCATAGATTCGATCCGGGACAATAAAATCGGCCTCGATACGCACATCCGGCGGGCATAACTGGCCCTGGGTAAAAATAGCGCGAATATCTCCCGTTCTCCCCGCAGGGTCGCGTACCCGAGATGCCGCCTCAATAATCGGAAACTCAGTCAAATCACGTAGGAACTGTATAGCGTCGAACAGATTCGACTTTCCTACACCGTTTGCCCCCGCGATACAGGTAAAGGGACCAAAGCGTACCTCGACATCTTCAAAGCTCTTGAATCCTTGTAACCTAATTCGCGTCAGCATCACAGAGCTCTCAGGCAATTACGTGGAATAGGTATCAGACGGGCAGACATAGAATGCTCATCCTGAACATAATGATTTTGGTTAGAACGAATGGGAGGGGATAACAAAAGGATTCACACCCCAAACGCCCCCTTTAACCAACGTGGTTCGACACTCGCGTCTGGTCCATCGAAGGCGATCACGTCGAAACGGCAGAATTGGTGCGCTAATTCGCGGTGTCGTTGTAAATAATGAGCGGCGGTGGCGGTAATGTGAGCTCGTTTACGAGCATTTATGCTATCCAGCGCGTCACCGAAACGCGAGGGGCGACGCATCCGTACCTCCACGAATACTACGGCGGCTCCATCACGCATGATCAGATCAAGTTCGCCGCAGGGGGCACGATAGTTGCCCTCCAAGAAACGCAATCCTCGGGCCTCCAAAAAATGCCGCGCCGCCTCCTCGGCCCGACGACCGCGTGCGGTAGTGCAATGGGGATCCTCTAAGGGTGGGCGTTGGACTGGCATCATCACTTTGCCGCAGACATCGGTATCAGTCGTCCTCCCTCCACCTTGGCCCACGCCCCCTGGCGTACCACCCGCCGCTCAGCATCCAGGGACAGGCTACCCGTTACTCCCTGCACACGGGCACTAGGTTCGTTCTCCAAGTGCCCCAACTCTCCGGCCAGACGAAAGGCATCCACGCCCAAGGCGTAGATCCGTCGGTAGGTCACAAAATCGTTGGGCCACAACCGTTCGAGATCGGCGCGTAACTGGGCCGCGGTTGGGTCAGGCGCCACCAGCCAAGGTAGGTCTACCACCTGCAAATCAGTCAGTTCGGCATCCTGTCTCGTCCCGGATAGGACATGAGAGGTGGCATAGACCGGCAGCCCGGTCTGGCGTAGCAAAGGAGAAACGCGGCGCGCGATCTCCGGCGGGGTCGACAAGAAAATGAAATCCTTACGATTCGCATTATTGAACATCGTCCCCAGCGGGTTGTCATGGCCCTGCTGGAGCGCGGCTGCGATCTCCGCTGGGTCACTCTCCGCAGCGATGGAGCGCAGCACCGTTCCCCCGATGGTCTCCCACTGTGCACGAAACGCCTGCTGCACCCGCCCCCCCCAATCGCCGCTCGGGATCACAATAAAGGCTTGAGTGCGACCATCGATCCAGGCCTGTTGTGCCCCCTGACGCGCCTCATCGGTGGGAGACAGCCCAAACTGATAGAGACGCGCAGGGACCTCTGCCCCTTCCGACAGGTAGTTCAACGCCAAGGTGGGACGCGATAGCTCACCACCTTGAATCAGAGTCTGAACCTCCTCCTTGGCGATTGGTCCGATGATCAGGGTTGCCCCTGCCTCCACCGCCGCATGGTAGGCCGTCTTAACCATACCGCTAGCAAACAGGTGAAAGGTTACAGGGGGGCGATTCTGCTCGGGCGCGGCATACCAGGCAGCCAGAAAACCATCACGTACTGCAGCAGCGGCGCGCGCTGCGGAACCGTCGTTGGGCAGCACCAGCGCTACTTGGCTCGATGCCGCTGATTTCAACGGTACCGGCATCGGTAGTGGCAACGGCGACGGCGACGGCGACGGCGACGGCGGTGAACGAGGACGCTGCGGGCGGGCGAGTAGCTGCGCGAGCAATTCCTCAGTGACAGGGTGGATCTTGTGACGCTGATGCCAGTTGCGCACCCCTGCATCCAGGCCCTCGGGATTCTTTCCCCAATAGGTACGCTGGATCTGCGCCAGTTCGGCCCACGGCCCTAGGATCGGGTGAGCAGAGGCAGCCAGCGCAGGCAATTCAGCGTCTGGTACCGTCCCCAGGGCCTCCCACAGGGCCTCCCGATTAGCCCGCACCTTCTCGGTTTCCACCAGCAAGGGGGCGATATCAGCAAGTACGCGGGCAGCGGCAGCCCCTTGTTCCTGATTGAGCAAGGCCCACGCCCGTAGTTCCGCCATCAGGACACGCGAGATCGTGGGCGTCGAAGGTTGAGGTAGGCCCTCCAGGGCGGTCATGACCTCTGTCGGACGGCCCCGGATCTTGGCCAGGCGGGCGGTGAGCAGTTGGGCACGGCCAACCATGGGAAAATCGCGAGGGTCGGGAGCGGCAGCCGCCAAAGCCGCCGCCGCTGATTCCGTTCGACCAACCCGTAGCCAATCCTCAGCGGCGGATAGTAAATAGCTGCTGCGCGTTCGTCCTGATACGGTCTCCGCCAAGCGCTGATACTCCTGGGCACTCCCCTCGTAACCTTTGGCAGGTAACGTTTTGGAAGGAGTAGAGCTACATCCGGTTAACAGGGCAGTAAAATACCCAGTGATAAAACACAATAGGATCATTGTCGCAATCTTGCCACGGGGAATCGCGACAGAATTGCGCACCGGAGGGCAAGCAGAGCAATAACCAATAATGGGCACAAACATGGAGTTAACCTCCGAGGGCGACCATATAGTGACCAGGATGGTGCGTAGTAACTTCACCAAAATGGTGGCGCATGGGTTTGTCTTGAATGGCCTTGAGCAGGAGCCCCTTCAATTCTTGGTCATTCCATCCCGACCGCAACGGTGTTTTAAGATCTACCCAGTCATTTTGTCCTAGGCACAAGACCAAAGCACCACGAGCAGTCAAACGCACTCGGTTGCAGGTATCACAGAAATGTTGCGACAACGCCGAGATCAAACCAAAATCAACCCCATTACCAGATAAACTAAAATAACGGGCCGGACCGACCCCACTCGTAGACTTATTGACAGGATGCAACTCAGATCCGAAGTGATGACGAATTCGTTCCAAAATTTCATCCGCAGGCACCAGCCGATTAACAACCTCTAAACCCTCTTCCCCGATGGGCATGGTTTCAATAAAACGCAGCACCACCCCTTTCTGGTGGGCAAAGAAAACCATATCGCCAACCTCGTGATCATTGATCCCGCGCATCACCACCATATTAATCTTAACGGGGTGGAAACCATGCTGAAGGGCTGCATTGATCCCCGCTAGGGCATCTTGCAATATGCCGCCACGGGTAATAGTGGCAAAGGTAGCATCATTGAGAGAATCCAGCGAAATATTGACCCGTTGCACCCCAGCCTCACGTAATGCAGCGGCATGACGGGCGAGGAGAATGGCGTTGGTAGAAAGGGATAGTTCTTCCAGATTGGGAAGAGCCGTGATTGCACGGGCCAGCGCAATAATGGCACGATGCATGAGTGGCTCGCCTCCCGTAAGGCGTACCCGGCGCACGCCCAAATCGACAAAGAGGCGCACCAATCGGATCGTCTCGTCTGTGGTCAGCAAGTCGTCTTCGGTTTGATAGCGCACACCCGTTGCGGATCGGCAGTAGCAACAACGCAAATTGCAACGCTCCGTTATCGACAGGCGCAAATAGCGAATGCTTCGACCAAAGGTATCTTGAAGCAAGGCCTGGGAGCGCTGGTCTTCAACCATGCGAATCTTTCCAAGCAGTGCAGCGCGTCATTGAATCATTTTCCTGTTTGATGGTAGCGTCGATTCCTTTTGATAACAGGGACTGCGCAACGTCCAAGTCGTGGGGATAATTGATATTGAAGAATGGATCAATTCCGTCGTCACGCAAAGGAAAGTCCGCTACTACATAGCGTTTTTCCTCAATCCAGTCGAATAGCCGGGGGGAACTGTGTCCCAGCGTGGCGGAGATCGCGGGTAATAGGCAACGTGACCATAGGCCCACCACAGGATGACGTCCGGTGGGACCTGCCGCAATTACCAATTCTGTATTCGCGTCCGCGCGCATTAATAATCTTTCCGCCAGGTCCAAGGGTAAAAACGGTAGATCTACCGGAATCGAGAGCAACCAATCTGCGTTAGAAGCAAGCAACGCTGCTTCAATACCTGCCAGAGGACCGGGATGATGAGGACGACAATCTGTAACCACTGGGAGCGCAAAGCTCGCAAAGTGTGCTGCCTCACCATTGGCGTTGATCATAATCGTTGCTACCTGGGGTGATAAACGGCCGAGGACCCGTTGTAATAAAGTCTGCCCATTCAGCAACAGGAACGCCTTATCCATTCGTCCCATGCGTCTGGATAGACCTCCGGCCAGGACAACAGCGACCAAGGAGGCGGCTGGCAAAGTCGTTTCACTCTCATATGGGGAATTAGAAAAGCTGCGCGGCGCCACCCTAGAGTGTAACTCGTAACCGTTCACCCCTTTTAACGAAAGGGGAGGTAAACAGTTACTATTTAACTACTCCGCCGCAGAAAGCGACAATAGATAAATGGCTGTACCTGATTGGCAGGCGTAACATGGCGCTCGTGGTGGACCTCTAGCAATTGGAATTCCTGACCGAGCACCGCTTGAAGACTATGTTCGTCGTGGTGCCGTACCTCTAGGTTTGAGCACCGGAGTGGTGCACCGTAGGTAAAGGAAGCAATGACAACTTGCCCCTCTGGCTCTAACGCCTCGCGCAATACGGAGACATAGACCTCTTGGTCACTCGGGTCCGTCAAGAAATGAAACACCGCACGGTCGTGCCAGATCGTAAAACGGTGGGATGGATGAAAGAGAGCCACCTCCGACGCATACCAATCCACCAGATCAGCCCGTTCACCGAGTCGTTGACGGTTCTGTTCTAATGCAGCGGCAGAGACATCCAATACCGCTGGACGTGGGTAACCACGCTCTAGTAGTGCATCCACCAATCGAGAAGTGCCGCCCCCTATGTCAATAATCCGTTGTGCGGCCGGGGCACCGACACTGCTAATGAGTAACAATGAACCGACCGGATCGGTCTGATACCAGCTTAATTCATCGGCGGGTCGGTGCTGATAAACCGTTTCCCAATGGGCATGGATATCTTTCATCGAATTCCTGCTTTGTTTGGGAGCAGCATTGCGTGGGTAGCCGGGTTGCCTAATATTGACCCTTTGGGCCAATCAGCATCAGCGTGCGTTCGGTAGATTGGTTCAATCCCGGTGGAGATGGCTGTGAAACAAGACTACGGTAGACCACACTACGTTCGGCACGCACCATCTCGAAGGTATCCGAGATACCGGCGATAGATTCCGAGGCCCCCAGTATTAACCATCCTCTGGGATTTAGGGCTCCAGCCAGTCGGGCGATTAGGGCACGCTTGAGGTCCGAGGAAAAATAGATGAGCACATTGCGACAGAAAATTACATCGAAACGCCCGATTCCCACCAATGGCTGGGTTAGGTTGAGTTCCCTGAAGTTTACCCGTGCCCGAATCTCGGGACGGACCTCCCAGGCTGGCCCGCTCTTGGTAGTTACCGGGTTCATAAAACGCTTCCGGCGCTCTTCTGACAGACCTCTGGCCACACTAGTCGCGTCGTAGACGGCACGCCGTGCCTCGTTTAGGACTCGCGTCGAGATATCGGTGGCCAGGATTGAGGCCCCGCCGGACAACGCACCCGGATGTGTGGATACAAAATCATCCACTACCATGCTGATGGAATAGGGTTCTTGACCGGTCGAACAGGCTGCCGACCAAATCGCTGCCCGACGCATCCCAGTGCGTGCCAACTCGGGCAGGATAAGGTTTTTCAGGATTTCGTAGGGGTGAATATCTCGGAACCACAGGGTTTCATTGGTGGTCATTGCCTCGATAACTCGGTTGCGGAGATCTCCATGCCGCTCCCGACGGAGGCGTACCATCAACTCCCCAACATTCGGCAGTGCGTACTCCTCCAGCAACCGATGCAGACGACTGGTTACCAGGTAGTGCTTATTGTCCCCAAGCAGAATCCCCGTCGCATCCTCTAGGAAGCTCCGAAAATCGCGGTATTCTTCTTCTGTGACGGACTGTTGCACATTACCCCTTGACGCGGTCCAACACCGCTCGGGCCAGATCATCTGGTGAGAATTTTGCGATGAATTGGTCCGCTCCCACCTTCTTGATCATGGACTGGTTAAAGACTCCACTCAAAGAGGTATGGAGCAATACGTAGAGGTCTTTGAGTGCTGGATCACGGCGAATCTCCGTAGTCAGGGTATAGCCATCCATCTCGGGCATTTCAATGTCGGAGATGACCATCGCCAAATGCTCTCCGGCCACCCGTCCACCCGCAGCCGCCATCTCACGTAGTACGTTGAGTGCGTCGCGCCCATTGTTCGCCATCACGCAGGTTATCCCCACCTGTTCCAGGGTCCGTTGGATCTGTTTGCGGGCCACCGACGAGTCGTCCACCACCAGCACGTTCTTGGAGGTTTTAGTCATCCCCGCCCCTTCCACCGCCAAGGATTCGGAAATCTCCTCAGTGGGACGTGTAACCTCAGCCAATACCTTCTCTACGTCGATGATTTCCACCAATTCCTTGTCTACCTGGGTTACAGCGGTGAGATATGAAACCCGCCCCGACCCCCCCGGTGGTGGATGGATCTCCTCCCAGTTCATATTGACAATCCGATCCACACTACTCACCAAGAATCCTTGCGTTATGCGGTTGTACTCAGTGATGATTACATAACAGGTACTGATGTTTTCCAGAGGCAATTTACCTACGGCCACACCCAGGTCGACCACCGGGATGGTCCGCCCTCGAATGTTGGCAATACCCCGCACAACCGGGTTCGCCCCAGGCAAGCGAGTAAGCGCCGGACACTGGATCACCTCCCGCACCTTAAAGACATTGATCCCGAAGCGTTGCCGCCCCCCCAAACGAAACAACAGCAATTCGAGTCGGTTATAACCTACCAGTTGGGTTCGTTGATCGACTCCATCCAACACGCCAGCCATTGCTATCCTCCCCCATTCTTTGTGCTACGGGTGTTATCGCCTTCTCTCAGTAGGGTTCGAGAAAGGGCGAGGTGTATGAGGCTATTCCGCATCTTCCCCGGCAGGACGCTCGCCAGGCGGCCGACGGCCGGACTTACCAAAACTGCTCGGCCACTCTCCAAAGGGGAAGGGCTTATCTTCACCGGCAAAAGTAAGGTAACGCAAGACTGCGGAGGTGTAGTCGGTAAGGACTTTACCAACCCATATCAACTGGCGATTGCGTCGGCCGGTAACGAGTAGATGAACAAACTGCACTAGCATTATCGCCGGCAGGAGAGTGTCCGCGATTGCAGTGAATAGTACAATAAATACAAGCATGTACGCCGCACGGCGAGTTACGTAGGGGTCACTCACACGGCTTTTAAGGTTTTCGGTCAACATGGTAGGTCGGCGGTTCAGAGATTGGGGGCATTATCCGCGAGGTTACGGTAATGCGCACGCTTCTTATGACATCACAGGAGAATTAATCAGTGGTCTCGGCCATCGGCCCCACTCGATCGTACCCCTGCCGGAAGAGTAAAGATGGGCCACGCCAATACGATGATTCATCCTTCGTCAACGGTGGGGGAATTCCCCTTTTTTTCGGCAATGCCCAGCCAGTGACGTATCCGCGTCTGAAGCTCCAGGTCTTCAGGTGGGAGCAGGGCAAGAGCTTTCTGGTACCAATACTTGGCCTTATCCAAATCGCGCAAGTTAGGTAGGTCCTGGTAGGCCAACCCCAACTGAAAGGCGATGATAGCTGTGCCACGATAGTTGCCAACACGCTCATTCAATTCCAATGCTACTTGAAAGGGGTGAAGGCAGTCAGCCTTCTCCTGTTTTCGTAACAGATGGCCGAGTTTCAGGATGGACAACGCTAGGTTTTGGATACGGGTATGCGCCCCGTCGTCTAACGACTCCGGGGGACGGTCCAGCAGCCCAGCAGCACGTCGACGATCCCAATCAATGCGCAACTGCTGCAAGCGCTCTGCCTGTGGCCAGTCTTCAAACCAGGAGGCAAGTTCAACTCGATAGTCAGTAATCTGCCCCCAATACTCTTCCCGGTCAGGGTCATCCGAGATAGGGCCGTCGGTCTCATGGTTCACAAAGTCGGTGGTTAGCTTCTCCACGACCCCAGACCAAGCATCTTTCCGCTGGGCGTGGTGATACAGGGCCAAAAGACCACGCGCAACACTAATAACAATGTCCCACTGCTCCTGTTCACGAGCGAGTTGCCAGGCTTGGCACAGGTTTGCCTCCTCATTCACGAGGATATTTAGCGCATCAGAATTTTCACATATATATTCATTGTGGTAATAATCGCCTATATCCTTCATTGCCATCACATAAGTGCTCTCAGCGATTACCTTTGCTTCATCGTCAAATTTGGTCGTAAATAGTCGCGAGAAGATCACCGATCGGAGAGGGTCGATATTGTAGTAACCTTCGCCAAGACGAATAAGCATCTTTGCATCGGCCGCCCGATCCAAAATTGGGTCCCAATCCTCCGGGGCTAGATCACTAAAAACGGTAGGATGGACCTTGGGATCTAGGTAACCACCCATCCAGACCAAAGTATCCACGTCTACAAATCCCCGGAACAGATGAAGCAGACCTAACAGGCACTGTTGCTGCTCAGTAAAACCTAATTCCGTGAATTGATAGGCGAGAATAATACCTAGGGGATAGTCATAACCCGGGGCAATGATCTCCGAGAATTCCCCATTGCTAATTTTTTTAGTGATTAAGAGGGCATTAATAAATGCCGCAATCTGTTTCGCAGTCTTCAGTTCTTTTTGGAGGACCACCTCGGTAAGTAACGTCAACGCAGAGGGGTTGCCCTCGGCAAAGTCAAGTAGAGGACGCCAGATGGTCGGGTCAGGAAGTTCTCGTCCGAATTTCCTGGAAATATCCCGAATCAGAGACAATCCTTCTTGGATCGGCAGTGGTAATAACCGCACACGTCTCGGAATTTGACCTAGCCACGTCTGTTCTTCGCAATAAGAGAGAAGCAAAATCTGGACATTGGTCCGCGTAATAACACGCATAAGAAATCTGACAGACTTTCGTTCCTCCGTATTCCATGATGAATTAGCAATCGACTCCACATGGTCCCAGACCCACAATATCAGAACATCTGAGGACCTGATTAAAATCCGTATGATGAAGCGTATCCTTTGACGTTGTTCCGTGGGAGGAGGCCAAGGCATGCCTTCTTGTTCTGCAAAGGGTTCTAATTTTTCACAGATGTCGTTTAAGAGTCGATCGACGGTTCGATAATGGGTCAAATCACTCCATATCAATAGATGGTCAGGATGGTCAACAAAATGCGCGGCCTTCATCATCCAGCGCATCAATTCAGCTGCAGCTTGGGTCTTGCCACTGCCGACAGGGCCGTGGAGTAGAACTGTATTGTGATGCCTAAAGGCCCGCAACAAAAGTGCAAAGGTTTCGTCACGACCTAAGAAACCAACACTGGAACGGATTGGCAGCTTCCATTGCATATGCTCGGGTAAGGGGGCTGCATTCTTGGGCAATTTGAGCGCAGGACGACGGCTGGGGGGAAAAAGTCGCTGCGGGCTTGCCTCGTAAACGATTGGTGCAATCCAATCGTCGGGAAGATTAAGCGCGGCTAACCCCACTTCACGTTGAGGCTGCCGGTATAAATGTCGACGACCACGATTAACCGCCTCTCCCAGGGTGCAACCCGCCTCCAAGGCGGAATAGAGGTTAGTGACAAATTGGGCAGAGGCTGCAATGGGGATCATATAGTTCAAGGCAACAACGCCATTGGCGCCGTTCTCCAAAACTTTCTGACCCAGGGAGGAGACACCATAAATCTGGTAGTAGGGGTCGTGGGCGTATGAAGCGTTCGAGCTATCAGAGTCTGGATTCTCCACGTAATGCAGGTGGCAGCTATTGATCAGCAACCAGGGGGTGTCGGTCTCAACCATAAGTTTGCCTAGAGCGCTCCCGTCGACGGGACGATGACTGATACCGCGCCCAGTGGGCTCAAGCAACAGATAGCCCTGGTAACCTAAGCGTTTCTTACTCATCATACGCACGATTAGGGAGACTAATCGAGACTTCAACCACCCAACCAAGTTCCGGTAAGGAAGTTGCGTCGGATCTACCGAGACCACCTGACCGTCGTAGTGGATCACATGGAAGGGACGACCCTGCTCCTTGGCTTGGTGTAGGCGTTCGGTCAGAGCCTTCAAAGTGGGAGGATAGAGTACCTCCAGGTCTAAACGATTCTGTGCTGCTGTTGACAGTCTCTGGAGGATGTGCCGCGTTATCGGACGGAAGGGTACGCCATCCGTCTCTTCGACGTGAACAATAACGCACAGAACGCGTAGTTTACCTTCGCCTGGCGGGAACGTAGCGGGAGAGAATGGGTTAACGACACGGACGAAGGAGCGAGTGAGTGAGGCCAGCGGTTCACCACCAGCCGGGTCGCGCAGCAATTCCCAAGGAGGTCCCACGATCTGCTCTTGGGAAGGGCTATCAGTACTGGATATCTCAACACATAGGCGATTCAACGCCTGCTTGGCCCGCTCCCAAAGGACACGACTCTCCTCATTGGCCAGGAACAAGATCTTGAACAGGGTTTCGCCGAGTTCTTTCAAACGAAGTCGGGCTTGGGTAACACGATCGTTGCCCTGATGTTCAATAGGGTATTGGGGGTACTCTTCGAGGTACCAGTGGATCTCAGCCGCGTCATGGGATTCCCGGCGATAGAGGAAATCCGCAGTAGTCGCGGCGAAGATCCCCTTGCTATCGAGGGTAAGGAGGCAACGGTAGTGGTCATTTCCCAAGAATATCTGGGTAATCTTTAGAGTAGGATAGTCCACGACGATCTGTAGTTGAGATATTCGAGCCGATCGACAATTATGACCTAACTCTTTTAAGGTTGCTCTAACCAATGCCCTGATTTTAGTATTATCCCTTCGCCCAGTCAGTTTGGGCAACCCGGCCGTCTGGCCCCTTCTCCGGCTGTGTTAGCCGGATCTTGACCTACTGAGGAACAAAAATGCAAAAGGTGCCTTTGACTGCCCGGGGTGCGGAGAAGTTGCGTACAGAGCTACAACACCTCAAGAGCGTGGCACGACCCACCGTTATCAAGGCCATCGCCGAGGCGCGCGCCCACGGCGACCTGAAGGAAAATGCCGAGTACCACGCCGCCCGTGAGCAGCAGAGTTTTATCGAGGGAAGGATCAATGAATTGGAGTCGAAACTATCCACCGCCCAGATCATTGATGTAACTACCGTTAACGCCCATGGAAAGGTGGTCTTCGGTACTACGATCACTCTGGTCAATGTCGAGACCGAGGACGAGGTAACCTATCAGATTGTGGGCGAAGAGGAGGCCGATCTCAAGCAGAACTTGGTCTCTATCACTTCTCCCATTGCCCGTGCCCTCATTGGAAAAACCAATGGTGATACGGTTCTGGTTCGTGCCCCAAGCGGCGAAATAGAATACGAAATCACGGATGTTCGCTACGTATAGCGTTTGCTAGGTAACCCAAGAGGTCAGATCTTCGTCGTTCCGGTAAAAAATGCCGGAACGACGAAGAGGTGGCGGCGAGGGTTGGGTCGCTCCAGCAACCCAACAATTAATGCGGGCGACTAAAAATGAAAGAGCAAGCAAGCGCGTAAGTTGAGCTGACAAAGAAAACCCAACACGCTTACATCTCAAAGTTGGGCTTCGCAAAAAGACGCTCAGCAACCTACCTGTGGCATATACCACAGATGGATCGGCTGTTCGATCCCAAACATGTATCCCAACCTGATCAGGTCGAGACAGCAGCTGAGGCTTTGAGCCGCCATATCGAGGTGGGGACAATGTAAGGATTGAGGGATACCGCTCTCGGATAGCCATTGACAAAGCCCTAGTTTCTTGGGTAAGTTGCGGTTTTTTATGGGACCCCATGCGGGGACATACCCAAAGCCCTTCTTTGATAGGTAGCGATGTCATGAAACAAACCTTCCAGCCTCATGTTCTGAAACGTAAACGTGACCACGGCTTTCGCGCGCGGATGAAAACCCGGGGTGGCCGACTGGTGCTCAAGGCACGTCGTGCCAAAGGGCGTGCCCGTTTGACGGTCTAATCCCCAGCTAAAGTTGACGAACGTGGCAGGAGCAGAGTTTCCTCAGACGTTGCGACTCCTCCGTGCGTCGCAGTTTGAGCGTGTCTTCGCGCAGGCCCGCAAGGTGAGCGGGTCCGGCCTAACGGTGCTGGCGCGTGGTAATGACCTCTCTCACCCGCGGTTGGGTCTCGTCGTCTCCAAGCGAAGCGCGCGTGCGGCAGTCGCACGTAACCGTATCAAGCGCCTAGCTCGAGAGGCCTTCCGCCACCTCCAAGATCGTCTAGGCGGGGTGGATCTGATCGTCTTGTCCCGTCCCGGGCTAACGGAGCGGGATAATCCCACCCTTGCTGGATTGCTCTCCAAATACCTCCTCGACGCCGCGAGCCGATGCAGAGGGTCCTAATCCTGCTGGTACGGGGCTATCGTTATGTACTGAGCCCCCTGCTCGGCAATCATTGCCGCTTCTACCCCACCTGCTCCCAATACGCCCTCGACGCCCTTGAGCGCCATGGCGCGTTTTGGGGTACCTGGCTGGCCGTGCGGCGGTTGGCCCGCTGCCACCCTTGGCATCACGGTGGGATCGATCCGGTCCCCGACAAACTTCCCAGGCGTTGATATGGATAACCAAAAATTAATGCTGTACGTCGCCCTGTCCTTCGTTCTGCTGATGCTGTGGCAGGCTTGGCAAGAGGACTATGGTCCTAAATCCGGAACTCCTACCACTCAGGTGGCTGAGCCCCTTGCCAATGGCAGTGGTATGGCCCCACCCACTACTGCGAATTCTTCGGCTAAGGCAGACACCAGTGCCGATATACCCAAACTCGCCACGCCCAATCTACCGACGCTGCCCCCATCACCAGCCCAACCGATGTTGAAATCCGCCGAGCGGATTCATGTTGTTACTGACCTGTACAACATCGAGATCGATGCCCTGGGCGGGGATCTGCGCCAAATAGAACTACGAGCCTATCCGGTCACAGCAGAAAATCCCGATCAGCCTTTCCGATTTCTTTCCGATAATCCAGAGCAATTCTTTATTGCCCAAGGCGGATTACTAGGTAATGCGGCCCCCAATCACTACGCTCTATATCAGATCGAACAGACTAATTACCGTCTGGCGGACGGCGCCACTGAATTACAGGTGCCACTCTCCTGGCGTGACCCGTCTGGTGTAGAAGTAATCAAGACCTATGTCTTCCAGCGCGGTAGCTATCTGGTACAGATAAAATACCAGGTGCGTAACGCCACGAATACTGAGTGGCGCGGCCAGCTTTATACCCAATTTCAACGTACCGAACCGGCCAACAAAAAATCGGCCTTTGGTATCTATACCTACACTGGTGGTATCGTCTCCAGCCCTGAAACAACTTATGACAAGGTCGACTTTGCACGGATGAAGAAAGAAAATCTCTCACAGGATTTCAAGAACGGCTGGCTGGCAATGATTGAACACTATTTTGCAGCGGCCTGGATTCCTCCGCGAGATCTTGCGATTCATGCCTATACCAAGGTAGTGGATGGTGATCGCTACGTTTTGGGTTATACCCAGTTGCCCGTAACAGTCTCTGCTGGGGGTAATGCGACCCTTGCCACCCAGCTTTATGTAGGGCCAAAAGTTCAATATCGTATGAAGGAGGCCGCTCCCAACCTGGAACTGACCGTTGATTACGGAAAATTGACCGTCATTGCCCAGCCAATCTATTGGTTGCTCGAAGTCATTCAGCACATGGTATCCAACTGGGGTTGGTCGATTATTCTGCTGACGATTATTATCAAGGCAGCCTTTTTCCATCTCTCGGCGACCAGTTACAAATCCATGGCCCAGATGCGTAAGCTCAGCCCACGTATCCAGGCCCTTAAGGAGCGCTATGGGGATGACCGCCAGAAAATGAACGAGGCGATGATGGAGATCTATCGCAAGGAGAAAATTAATCCCCTCGGTGGTTGCCTGCCAATTGTTGTCCAGATCCCAGTCTTCATTGCCCTCTATTGGGTGTTAGTAGAGAGTGTAGAGTTGCGCCAGGCCCCCTGGATGTTCTGGATCCATGACCTCTCAGCCCAGGACCCCTACTATGTGCTGCCGCTGATTATGGGCGTCACCATGTTCATTCAGCAAAAGCTCAGCCCCGCGCCCCCCGATCCGATCCAGGCCAAGGTAATGATGTTCATGCCTATTATGTTCACGGGCATGTTCCTATTCTTCCCGTCCGGCCTGGTGCTGTATTGGATAGTAAACAATACTCTCTCGATTACCCAACAGTGGTACATCACCAATAAGCTCGCTAAGGAATAGCGCTATTTGCTTGCGCATCGTTCTCACACGGGCTCGTGAGAACGATGCGTAAAGTGGGTAGCCAAAAGACGGGCAAAGTCATGGCATATAGTGATTTTAAAACACTAGATCAAATTCATAGGGAATTGGGCATCGTCATCCACGGCGATAATGAGATCTATGCTCATATCGAACCCATCGTTGTAACTCCATGGTTTCATGAAACGATGAGGATCGCGTACACGAAGGCCATTCGCATCAATACTGAAAGTTCACGACAGGCGTTAATTGTCGATCAGGTGTTACTCGAGTTAACCCAGCATGTGACGGTCAGCTTCTTCTTGGGAAACGCCTTTAATGTTGATAACAACAAGGGGCTTACCGGGAACCCCGACGGGATCATCACCAAGAGTGAGAATCAACTTTATATCACTTCGCCGGTTATCGTCTTAGTGGAGGCAAAGAAATCAGACTTAGGCAGCGGATTGGCCCAGTGCATTGCTGAAATGGAAGCCGCGCGGATTTTCAACGAACAACAAGAACAACCTATCTCGCCCCTCTACGGTGTCGTAACCGACGGGGTGCTCTGGCAATTCCTCTCACTCCAGAAAAACGTAGCGACCATCGATAGCTCGTTCTACAATTTCGGTGATGGAAGTAAAATTGTGGGAATTCTGAAATATTTCGTGGAAAATAGCAGCCCTCTCCTCTGAGAAAAGCATCGTAAAAATTCAAAGTGTCGGAAAAATGGCCTTGGTCACCGTTTCGTCAGGCCACGTTTAGCTTGCTACCCCGAAGGGGTTACGTCATTCATCCCAGAATTGCGACGTAGTCGCTACCCTGGGCTTACTGGGCTGGCCTGGCTTGCCTAAGGCCGGGAAAATTAGCCAAGAGTTAACAGACAGTAAACCTCTATTTTCTCTCCCTTCCCTCCAGGTATTGGTTGTTGCCATTTCTGATCGTCCCTTCCCGCCGTGCTTTTCATTTCGTAGAAATCTATCCCCCTCCATTAGAGGAATATTAATGCGCAAGATTCTATTGTTTTTGGTGCTAATGGGTGGCATTGGCGCACTTGTGCTGAAATTCATGCCCCGCCCGCCCTCTCCAATTGTTGCGGCCGGTACGATTGAGGCGCGTACTATTCGAGTTGGCTCCAAGGTGGGGGGTCGTATTGCCATGGTTCACATGCAGGAAGGTGATCGGGTTCGAGCGGGGGATTTGCTGGTTGAGTTTGAAGCCGTTGGCCTAGCGGCAGAGCTAGACCAAGCCCGCGCCCAACGCGCTGAGGCAGCAGCACAACTGGCCCGACTCGAACACGGTGCACGCCCCGAGGAGGTGGCCGAGGCCCGAGCCACCGCCAATAAAACCGACGGTATCCGCAATGCCGAGGTCGCCCAGGCCCACGCTGAACTCGACCGCGCCAAGACCGATCTCGGCAATGCCGAACGCAGCTTTCACCGTGCCGCCACGCTGCGCGCTAAGGACCTGGTATCACGCCAAAACCTAGATGACCTTGAGGCACGCTGGCATGCACAACAGGCGGCGGTGCGAGTTGCGCAACAGGCCCTCGCGGCCGCCGAGGCCCGCCTGAAGGCAGGACGCGCGATTACGCTCCGCACTGAGCATGGTTTCCGGCCGGAGGATGTTGAGGTTGGCCGCGCCGCGCTGGCGCGTGCCGAAGCGGCAGTACACGAGGTCGAGGCCCGCTACGCCGAACACGAGGTACATGCCCCGACCGATGCGACAGTTGAGGTTTTTGATCGACGACCAGGAGATCTGGTGGGAGCAGGAACGATACTCGCCCGGCTACTGGAGGATCGGCAGCTCTATCTCATGGTCTACGTACCAGAGACCATGATTGGCCAGATCCACGTTGGGCAACCCGTAATGGTGCTGGTGGATGCCTTTCCCAACGCGGCCCAACCGGGGCGCGTCGAGCAGATCCGCGAGGAGGCGGAATTTCTCCCACGCAACGTACAGACCCCAGAAGAGCGGGTACACCAGGTCATGGGCGTGAAAGTGGGACTCGGTGAGACCGATACCCACCTCCATCCAGGAATGGCAGCAACGGTCCAATTCTCCGAGCACCGGCCATGAGCGCCATCCGTACTACCGACCTAACTCGTCGCTTCGGGACATTTACTGCGGTGGATCGCGTCAATCTCACCGTGGAACGCGGCGAGATCTTCGGCTTCCTCGGCCCCAATGGTAGCGGTAAGACCACCGTAATCAAAATGTTGTGTGGCCTGTTGCCGATGAGCGGGGGGGACGCCTGGGTAGATGGCATCGATGTGCGGCATCACCCGGATTTGGTACGCACCCGCATCGGCTACATGAGCCAGAAATTTGCGCTCTACGACGACCTGACGGTGCTCGAAAATCTACGTTTCTACGGTCGGGTCTATGGTCTCTACGGCGCAACGCTGGAGACACGGATCGCCCGTATGGTCGAGGACAGTCACATCAGCCCCTACCTACAACGCCTCGCCGGTCGCCTCTCTGGTGGCTGGAAACAGCGTCTGGCGCTGGCCTGCGCGATGCTCCACGACCCGACCATTCTCTATCTTGATGAGCCAACCGCAGGCATCGACCCGGTTGCCCGTCGCCAATTGTGGGACCTGTTGTTTCATCTCTCGGCGCAAGGCATCACCTTTTTCGTCACCACCCACTATATGGACGAGGCCGAGCGTTGTAGTCATCTCGCTTATATCTATTACGGCCAGATTATTGCCGATGGAACCCCAGCAACCCTCCGCACCCTGCCGGATATTACCCCTCCCGGCACCCACCGCTACGAAATCACCACCGATGAGGTCACCCGCGCATTAGCCCTGGCACGCACCTGGCCAGACGTACACAATGCCACGATCTTTGGTCGCTCCATTCATATCTTGGTGGATGTAACGCTTTCTGGAAACGAATTAGCGGAACGACTCCGCGCCGCCGGTATGGCGGTAGAAGAGATTCGTTCTTTATTGCCGAGCCTCGAAGACGTATTTGTCGAACTCACCTTGCGTCGTCAGTGCGAGACCGCAGAATCGGGGGCAGCGCTATGAATCCATTGCGCGGAATCACCGCCATTATCTACAAAGAGTTTATCCACGCGCGCCGCGACAGCATGGCAATCATGTTTTCCTTGCTGATGCCATTGATCCAGATGACCATCCTTGGGAGTGCCATCGATACTAATGTTCGACAACTCCCCACAGTAGTTCTTGACCAAAGTGGCACAATCCAGGGCAATGATCGCGTGGGTCGTGGGAGTAGCGATAGCCGATCACTAATCGACCGTTTACGTAATACAGATACCTTCCGCATTGTCAAATTTGTCGATTCCGATCAGGCACTCAATGGGGAATTAATCGCCGGGCGCGCCAAGGTCGGGATCAAGATCCCCCATAACTATGCACGCCAACTATTGGATGGAGACACGGCACAGGTATTAATTTTGGTGGATGGTTCAGATTCATCCGTCGCCGGACAGGCGGTTAACGTTGCGGGTCAGGTGGGCCTGCGTGAATCCCTGGCCCGACTTCTACCGAATGGTCAACAGCTAGCGGTCGATATCCGTCCGAAGGTGATGTTTAATCCCGATTCACGCTCTCCCAACTTCTTTCTGCCGGGTCTGATGGCGGTATTGTTATTGTTTGTTACCACGATGCTGACGGCCTTCTCGGTAGTACGTGAAAAGGAACGAGGCACACTGGAGCAATTACTAGTGACGCCAGTACGACCGCTCGCCCTGATGCTCGGAAAGATCACACCCTATTTCCTATTGGGTATCACTGAGATGTGTGCGATCCTCTTCTTCATGCGTTATTTGTTTCAGGTACCGATCCATGGAAATGCCATACTATTGGTAATACTCTCGACCTGCTACCTGTTCGTCAATCTAACCCTCGGTATACTCATCTCGACCAAGGCCAATTCTCAGGCAGAGGCGATGCAATTGGCGATGATGACGATACTACCCAGTATCTTTTTATCGGGTTATATCTTTCCCCGCGACAACATGCCATTGGTATTTCAGGCAATTAGCTATGTAATCCCGGCAAGCTACATGATCAATATCACTCGTGGAGTCATCCTGCGTGGCGCGGGCCTATTCGAATTGTGGCCAGATACTTTGGCGCTATTCTCGATGGGCGTTGCTATCCTATTACTCGCGGCACGCCGTTTTACGCGCATGATTGTTTGATCGAGAAAAGAAGTCGATGCCATGCAAAAATATTTCGACACCACTGGCCCTTGTTTCCCGGAACAGCACTATATGGTGCCCCCGCTACTTAGATTGAAAGGCGTGGAATTACTTATATTGGACTTTGGAAAGAGGTAAGAAAAGGACACCCACTTTGCTGGTCAAAACAAAGTGGGTATCCTTTTGTTTGTGCATTTGTAATTACGAACATGATACGGTTGTGCATGAAGATTTCGGGATTCGATTGGGACGACGGCAACTGGCCGAAGTGCGGCAAGCATGGTGTTTCACGCGAAGAAATCGAACAGGTGCTGACGGGGACGCCTGCCGTGATGGCCGATCCGTATCCCGGCGAGCCGCGCATGAGGGCCATCGGAAAGACGGCAGCTGGCCGCTACATCTTTCTGGTGTTCATGCCCCGCGAGATTGACGGACAAACCATGCTACGTCCGGTCAGCGCCCGTTACATGCACAGGAAGGAGATAGAGCACTATGAAAGCCAAATCTAAGCCCCTGCCATCGCTTCGTAGCGACGCTGAGGCGGAACGGTTCGTCGAGACCGCCGACTTATCGGAATACGACCTGTCCAGCTTCAAACCGGTGCGTTTCGAGTTCACGCCAAAGGACGCGACACTGACCATGCGCCTGCCCGCATCTCTTCTGGACGCCGTGAAGCTGAAGGCCAAGAGCAAAGGCATCCCCTATACCCGGTATGTGCGGATGCTGCTTGAGAACGACACGGCGCGATGACGGCGGCGAGCTTCTAACTCTCAGCAAGAAAAAGCAAGAAAATGACATCAGCTTTGTTGGTCAAAATAAAGCGAGCGTCCTTTTTTTGTAACTACCTACCTACCACCAATCTACCAACCTTCCGCAAAAAACGATAATGTAAGCGGATGCTCAACAACCTACCCAATGAGATAGCGCC
>CAUYTY010000190.1 GCA_963575655.1 Gammaproteobacteria bacterium
GATTTATATTGACTGTGGTGGGTGATGAGGAGGTTTCCGATAAGGTCTAATGTCTCCGAGAAATCTCGCTCTTTAGGGCGGGAAGGAAAGGAGACGGTTTTCGTCTCCACAGTTACAGGCCTTTAATGATTGCGCTGGTTTTCAACGTATTGCTTAATCACTTCTAGTGGAGCTCCACCCGCACTCACCGCGAAGTAACTTAGAGATCAAAGTACGCTATTGTAATAACGCTTGGCAATGTCTGACCTTTCAATTCGAAGAAACCTGCTTGATGTTCCTTTTAACTTATCTGATTCTGTAAAACATACTGATCGCTAGTATGAGTATTCTTTTTTGCGTTAAAAAACCAGGGGGCTACTGCCTCCCGGACTCCCGTTTTTCCCTCCATTCCCAGTGTTCGTTTCTAATTTGTCAGAATCGTATGGTCTGTTTGTCACAAAGACAAAAGAAAGGGAAAAGAGAGAAAAAGAAAAGAAGGTTAATCCTGGGCGAGGCGAAAACAGAGATTGTTGCTTCGGGTGTCCGGCGTGGTGGAGTCGCGCACCGCCGCGAATCACACGCCGATCACTCGCGTCATCTTTGCATGCGCATTGCTGCTCCATCCCCTTATATGCTGCGTCATAAGCTGAACACCTGCGGTTCGCTCATTTTTTATCCAGTTAGCGCGATTGTACCGAATCGGGTATAAACGAAACGGACTCAGGAAATCCCAATAATTTTAGTACGCGACGCTGTAATGCCGTTAGCGAAGTGAGGAAAGGAGATGCGCCTGGCATGGAAATTCGGCTGATATTTCTGAAGGCGCGTAGAACCAGTTCGGCCGAAGGGCAACGTGTGGCCCGTTTTTTGTTTCCCGGATAAAGCCCCCGTAATGGCTCATCGGTGCTCCTCAATGCTTGATGGAAAAGGAAGTCAAACAGCGTCAACGCACATAAAGCGATGGAGAGTAGGCGCACCATGCCGGTGATATAGCAAAGCCATTATAAAGTGATTAAACCCATGACATATTCAATTGATTTCCGTCGCAAAGTGCTCGCCATACAAGAACAAGAAGGTGGTGTTTCAGACCTGGATATTGCGGTAGCCATTCTTCAAACATGGGTATCGGGTGACTTTCTGCCATAATTTTGAAGTATTATCGTGCGCAACGAGAACTTTACTTGGAAAGAACCTCCAATGGCTGACAGAGCTGTTTTGTGTCCATGCTGTAAATGGGCACTGGTCTATTTTGATTCTTGCTATAATCGATTGAAAATTATACACTATTCTATCTTAAGCTAAAATCATCCCATTTCCTGATAATTTGAAGAAGCTCTTAATGTTGACCACAATCCGCTGCCTTCATTGCAATTCTGAAGACTGCCGTATCTCCAAAACTTATAATACATCCAGCAACGGCAGCAGAAATCTTTATGAATGCAATAGCTGTCGGAATGTTTTTTCAGAAACAAAAGGAACATTTATGGAGAATATAAAAAAACCCATAAGCCTGATTGCAAAGGTACTCCAGGCGCGAAGTGAGGGAATTGGCTTTAACGCTGCCTGCCGACTTTTTGGAATAGCAAAAAATACGTTATTAGAATGGGAGAGAAAACTTTCTGATTTAAAAGGAACTTTGATGATCTATGCACTGGTGCATCAGTTTATTTCCCAGGTGATTGAGGGAGATGAACTATACACAAAAGTAAATAAGAACGTTCCGGTGGAAGAGAGCGAAGGCTGGACGATTATGCTGATGGAGCGTGCTAGTCGTTTTATTTGGGCATTAGGGTGTGGAAAAAAGGATCGCGCACTGTTTTTCTATGCAATACAGATTCTTAGGAATGTTGTTGAGCAAACAAGGGACATTACATTAGTTACGGATGGTGAGCGCCGTTATGGAAATTTGTTATTCGGAATTTGTTGCGAGGTATTTCGTTCTGGTCGTCGCGGACGACCACCAAAGGTGCTTCGTGAAGGAATTAAAATAAGAATTAAGAATAACTCAAGTTGCCACCTACTTGCCCCCTCCCCAGCCCTCCCCGTAAACGGGAAGGGAGTAGGCCGCAGAAGAGGGGACTGGTTCAGATTGCGCCCACTTATGTTCGATGGGATTGAAATCTGGCGAATAAGGGGGGTAAATATCCCAGAATATGGCCCGCATTTTTGATGGATTGTTGAATGTTCAATCGTTTATGAAAAGTTGCGTTATCCATCACAAGAACGCAATTGGGAGGAAGTTTTGGGAGTAAATCTTGGGTGATCCAAGAGTAAAACACATTACTATTGATGGTTCCGGTAAAGAGCGTTACACATACCAATCAACGCTCCAATGGCGTTCACTCGCCCTTTAGCATTCCAATCTTGCTTGCCAATCGGCGCGTAGCCGTTGCGGCGTGGCATATCCACCGCGAATCCCGCCTCATCGATAAAAACTATGCTTCTCCCTTCTGTTTCATATACTTCCATTCGCTCTTGAAAGGCTGTTCTCTTCTCTTCATTTGCTTTTGGGTGTGATAGTGTTTTTTTCTTATAGCTGATTCTCATGCGTTTTAATGCTTGACCAATGCCGCTCCTACTCACCCCTAAACGTTTAGCTCGCTCGAATTGATAGGCGTCAGGGTGCATTGCAACATCACGCGCCAGCGATTCCCTATTAATTTTCGTGGCGGGTTTGTCACGAGTTAGTTTTGGTTCCAGGCGTGAACGCCACCGCGTCAAAGTGGCAATCCCAATCCCAATCCCAATCCCAATTCCAAAGCGGCTTGCGATTTCTGCGTAGGTGAGCTGTTCTTGTTCTTGTATGGCGAGCACTTTGCGACGGAAATCAATTGAATATGTCATGGGTTTAATCACTTTATAATGGCTTTGCTATAAGTGGGCGCAATTAAAGGCGATTCGCAAAAGAGAACGCTGTACTACCGAGGAAGTCTTCGCAAATTATGCGTAATCATTTTATGGTGGCTTTGCTATACAATGTAAAGTGGTCGAAACGAGGAGTAGTAGCCAAAAGAAAAGGCCAGGCTACTTTCTTTTGGAAATGTAACCTGACCTCTTTAGGTGGATCGTTTTCGTCAAAAAGACTAGGAAAAAGGAACTCTGCAGGGGTTACTCATCAACCTCGGCGGTGGTGGTAGGCTCTTCTTCCTCTTCGGAGACGTTGCCTTCTTCGTCCTCGTTGGTGGTGGCGGCGGGGAAGATAAGGCGTGAGGCGGTGCTGGCGGGGGGGGCGGCGCCTGGTTTGTCGCGGTTGAGGCGATCAACGATGGCCTCGACAGCATGTTCCACGTCGGCTTGGATCCCCGCCCGATAGCCGGTCAGGGTGACCACATTGTTCACGCCGATCTCGTAGTAGAACCACTCTCCCTGGGCTGGTGGCGCCATACCCGCTGGTCCGCGTTGTTCAAAGGACATGACTTTGTATTTGGGATGTGCCATGGTTTTTTGTACCTGATTTCAAGCTGTGTTCCACATGGGGAACGATAAGAGCTGGACCGAGTCAGAGAACAGCGGACCTGAATCATACCGCTATGACAAAATAGAAAAAGAGGGGGGAGGGAAAAAGTTTGTGATGGGGATGTTGCTTAAATTTTGGGCAACTTTCAGAAAATAGGCTACCAAGAAGACAATCGTTTACTTCTGCTTCTAAAAACCCGGACAAACTTGGACATCCAGATTTTTAGATATTTCGCTCTCCGTTGATAGGTTTGTCGGCCCGCAACTGGAGTCCTGGTTGGACAGTCTCAACCGGAGGCGCTCGGTCCGTTCTAGCAATATAGATTTCACCTTCTTGAAAGGCGTCCATCGATCTATCCCCGGATCGTGAAGTCTTGCTAAAACGTTTCGCGCAGCGTTCTCATCCGCCTGCAAAACCACCCCGTCGAAACAGTGAAATTGATCCCCTTTGCGGCTACCTAGTAAACAGCCGCTCCGAGAATCCATTTGTGAGGTATAAGCAGGATTAACGAGAACCAACGTAGAACCTCTACGCTGGGATACATTCTCAATCGCCTCGGCGATGATGCCTTTGGTCCAATTCGCCAAACGACGATTCACATTTCTACCAAAATTCTTGCCACTCATTTGAGCGGTCAAATCTTCCGCTACTATCACACTAGCTTTATCAACAACGGCATGAACCGCCTGGTAAACTTTATCACGAATCTGAGCCTTTATTATTCTTGCATGACGCTGTTTTTTCTTGCGGCCAAGATTGTGTTTGAGTATGTGTTGACGCTTACGGTTATTACGAGTGTTCTCGGCGATAGCTCGAAGTTTTGCTCGGCGCTGATTTTTGCTTTTGAGTGCGTCGGATTCAGTGGATAGCAATTCACCAAGACCTTTTCCGTGATGTTCACCATCGGAATCAACTAATACTTCCGTGTATCCTTTGTCCACACCAATTATTTGTACGCCACAGTCGTTTGTTTGGGTAACTTCGACTGCGTAATGCACTTCCACTTTCGCTTCGCGTAAAATTAATCGTAAGGTGCCAGTTGGTTCCACGATGGTATTCAAAGGGATCGCTATGCGTTGCCCGCGTTCTAGTCCTGGGATTTTTATCCAGGCATGTCCACCCAATTGAAAGGATGTGTAACTATCTGAACGAACAATGATTTGATTGTGCGTATGATTATGGCCCCGATTCCAATACTTGCGCATCACGCGCGCCAGATAACGATCCTCAACGAATTGATTTGTTTTTAACCTTGCGTAAAGACTCTTACGTTCTTGAACATCAGGGCTGTGATTACGAATCGCTTGTCTAGCCTTTACCTTAGCCGCTTCGACCGTCATAACGATGTTGGTTTCCGCATCACGCAAGGTTTCCTTCCAAGCATTCGCCAAAACCGGAAAGGTACGTTTTTCATTTATCCAGGTATCACGAATCTGACGATCCGTCAGTCTAAGAGCTTGAATCGAACCATAGCGCTGCCAGACTTCTGAACGGATAGCGCCAAGCCTTTGCGCTTGTTCTTCTAGCGCTGATAGCTTTCCTGGATTAAGTTGTTTGCTCAACGCTATCCGAGTCGTTTTCATGGTGTTCTTCTTGGGTTTCAAGAGATTCTTTCAATACCTGCTTATACTTTCGTAACCCGTATAAACGACAGGAAAAAGTATGAACGATGGCCATCAAATCCTCAACCATTTCATGTTGTGGACTTAAATGCTCTTGGTTAGCGACGATAATTTCACATCCATTTTCTTGAGCCATTATCTGAATAATAATCAAGGCCGAAGCGCACTAAACGATCTTTGTGTGCAATGATAAGACACTTGATTTCTCCCAACTGAATCTGCGACATCAATGATAAAAATAATTTTCGCTTAAAATTCATGCCACCACCAATTTCCTTGATCCACGTATCCACAGCAATCCCTCGTGCGAGACAAAATTGTTCCATTGCGGCAACTTGCGAGGCAAGATCATTTTCCTGGTTCTGGCTAGAAACACGGCAATATACGACGACATGCCGATCCTGTTCCTTAGCGCCAAGATAAGAGCGGACATCAGATTCATCATAATAGCGATGCCCACTGGGACGACGTTTCGCAACCAATTTCCCCTCGGCTTCCCAGCGACGCAGTGTTCGTGTTGTCACTCCGATTTTTTTGGCAAGTTCTGAAGGGTGGTATATTTCGGACATGAGGTCCAAGATAGTCCGATATTGTCCTTAAATCAAGATGAAGTTTTTAGCTCCTGGGAGCGCGGGAGTTTCGCCCGTTTTGAGGTAGTTAAGGGACACGTCCCCAGGGGGATCTGAATGGGTTGTTCCAGGGGAAAAGGTTTTACAGGTTATTTTCCAGAGAGTTAGATTGGTTCGCACGCTGGTTGCGTGTTGCCTGTTGCTCAAACAGATTGCAACGCGACCCACGATACCTGGTAACATGAACGCCACGGTGGTGAATGCCCTGATAATGTGTTCGAATGCATCCCTTGCGGGCATCGGGCAGAGGGGATAAGCTATTTACCTACGTCAGTTTCATGTGTAAGACGGCTGGGTAAGGTGCTGCGCGCGAGCTAGTTCCAACGAGGCCCCGACTTTCGGGGTCTTTTTTTGTCGGGAGTGGGCCTTGTGCCCACTTTTTGTTTTGCAGCCCTGTGACTTGTTGGGCGAGTAGCACAAGATGCGCGGGGTTCCGATGGGTTGTTGTGGGTTACGGTGGGGCATGGGCAAGTCTGGCGAGAGGCATGGGCGTGGTTAAGGCGCCGTTACGGTTGCAACAATTGCTAGAGCCGGTGGTCACGGCGATGGGTTACGAACTGGTCGGAATGGAGTACGTCGGTCAGGGGCGTCGTCACATCCTGCGTCTCTATATAGACACTCCCGTTGGGGTGACTCTAGATGACTGTAGCCGAGTGAGCCACCAGGTGAGTGGCATTCTGGAGGTGGAGGATCCCATTTCGGGTCCGTATACCTTAGAGATCTCCTCGCCGGGCTTAGATCGCCCGTTGTTTGGGGGCCGCGATTTCGAGCGGTTCATTGGGCGTAAGGTCCAGGTGAAACTCTCCTCCTCGCCCTACGGTTCTACCCCGGAAGAAGAAGGGGAGCGTGGTGTGGGGTCGATAGCGGGACGGCGTAAGGTCGTGGGGGTGCTTAAGGGCGTACAGGGTGGAAATGTTGTGGTGGAGGAGCAGGGCCATGAGTTGGTTCTGCCTCTGGAACGAATCGAGAAGGCCAATCTGATCCCAGAGGTCTAAACGCCGCCCCGAGAGGTGAACATGAATAAAGAGATACTGCTGGTCGTTGAAGCGGTTTGCAATGAGAAGGGTATTGCCAAAGAAGCCATTTTTCAGGCAGTAGAGTCGGCGCTCGCGATGGCCACGAAGAAGGGCAAGATCGCCGATATTGAGGTACGTGTTGCTATCGATCGCAACACTGGTGATTACAGCACTTTTCGGCGTTGGCTCGTGGTTGGCGACGACGAGGCGGAAGTACTCGAAAATCCCACGTCTCAGATGCGTTTGTCAGTCGCTCGTGACAGGGTACCTACCGTGGAGGTGGGTGGATACATAGAAGAACTTGTGGATTCGGTACCGTTTGGACGGATCGGCGCCCAGGCTGCCAAGCAGGTAATTGTTCAGAAGGTGCGGGAGGCGGAGCGGGCGCAACTAGTGGAGAGTTATCTGCGTCGGGTGGGGCAGCTTGTTACCGGGGTGGTCAAGCGTGTCGATCGTAGTGGTGTGATCATGGACCTTGGTGGTAACGCTGAGGCATTCATCGACCGCGCCGAGCTCATCCCGCGCGAGGCAGTGCGTAATGGAGACCGAGTTCGCGGCTATCTCAAGGCGGTGCGTTCTGAGTCTCGTGGTCCGCAGCTCTTTGTCAGCCGTACCGCCCCTGAACTGCTTGTGGAGCTGTTCAAGCTGGAGGTCCCGGAAGTGGGCGAGGGGCTGATTGATATCATGGCCGCTGCGCGCGATCCGGGGTTACGTGCCAAGATCGCGGTCCATTCACGTGAGGCCCGTATCGATCCGGTAGGGGCCTGTGTCGGGATGCGTGGTTCACGGGTGCAGGCAGTGTCCAACGAGCTGATCGGGGAGCGTATCGACATCATCCCCTGGGATGCCAACCCTGCCCAATTCGTGATCAATGCCATGGCCCCGGCAGAGGTGACCTCCATCATGGTAGATGAGGATTCACACTCCATGGATGTGGCAGTGCCGGAGGCGCTGCTGGCCCAGGCGATTGGTCGTAATGGTCAAAATGTGCGTCTAGCCAGCCAGTTGACGGGCTGGGAACTCAACGTGATGACCGAGACCCAGGCCGTCGCGAAGAACGAACAGGAAACCGCGAAGCTCTACCAGTTGTTTGTAGAGGGGCTCGGGGTGGATGAGGAGTTGGCTGCCGTCTTGGTCGAGGAAGGGTTTTCGACCTTGGAAGAGGTTGCCTATGTCCCTGTCCATGAAATGCTTCAGATTGAAGGGATGGACCAGGATTTAGTAGAGGAACTGCGTAACCGGGCACGGGATGTTTTACTGACTCGTGCCATTGCCAGCGAGGAGCACGCCGGGGGCGAACCATCGTCTGACTTGCTGGCTATGGAAGGGATGGATGCAGCACTTGCCCACATACTTGCGAAGCGGGGGGTGACGACTATGGATGAACTGGCGGAGTTGGCGGTGGATGACTTAACGGACATCGAAGAGGTGAGTCAGGAGCGTGCGGCGCGTCTGATTATGACCGCACGTGCGCCTTGGTTTGCCGAGTAGGACCAGGCCTGAGGCCGGGAGTGAGAGATGGCAGAAGTAACCGTAAAACAGTTTGCAGAGGTGGTCGGGATCCCGGTGGAGCGCCTGTTGGTGCAGCTCGGGGAGGCCGGTCTCACCAAAAAGACGTCGGATGAGAGCATCTCCGAACAGGAGAAAGTACAGCTCCTGGGCTACCTGCGCCGCAGTCACGGTGAGGTAACCGGGATGGCTGGGCCACAGAAGATCACCCTCAAGCGCAAAACGGTAAGCGAGATTCGCACGACCGGTGCCCAGGGCAAGGCCAAGACCGTGAGCGTCGAGGTGCGTAAAAAACGTACCTATATCAAACGCGATCCCGATGAGGTCGAGGTGACGCATCAGGCCGTTGATGATGATGCGCATCGTCGCGCAGAGACCGAGGAGGTATCGACCCCCGAGGTAGTGGCTTCGCCGGTTAGTGAGGCAGTCAAGCCTACCCCAGGAGATGAGGTGGTACGTCGTACCGAAGGTGAGGTGGTGCGCCATGTCGTCGAGGAGGAAAAGACGACACCTCGGGCAACCGAAGAACGTTCACAAGAACGGGCCGAAGCTGCGCCCCGAGTAGCGGAGGTTGCGCGTTCGGAACCAATTGCTCCAGTACCACCGCCCCCGGTCGTTCCTGTTGCTGTTCGTTCCACCGAAGAGGTGGTGGTATCTCCGCCCTCCGTTCATTCGGTCGCGCCCCATCCGGTTACTCCTCCTGTCGAGGAACCAGCGCTGCTCCATCTTGCCACTCGTGCTGCTGAAGAGTCGGTGGCCCCCCGTCCTGCGGTAGTTCGTCCCACCGAGGAACCGGCAACACCTCGTTTGGTTACTCCTTCTGCTGAAGAACCAGCCTCCGCTCCTCGTGCCGAAAAACCAGCGACTCGTCCCGCTGCTCGGACTGGCGATGGGAATCGTCCCTCCACCCCCGGTGAGGGAAATCGTGCCTCTACTGCTCGTTCCGCTGAAGGGGCGGGGACTCGTCCTGCTGGTGCACGTCCTGGCGAAAGACCCGGGGCTCGTTCCGGTGAAGGTGGCCGCTCTGGTGAGGCTGGACGTTCCGGTGCTCGACAACCTGCGGCGGCTGGCGAACAGCGTCCAGCGGCGCGGTCCGGGGATCGCCCGTTTGGGGAGCGTCCGTCTGGGGAGCGTCCGTCTGGGGATCGTCCGTCTGGGGAGCGATCTGCTCCACGGTCTGGGGATCGCCCCGCACAACAACGTTCAGGGGATCGTTCGGGCGCACCACGGTCCGGGGATCGTCCTGCGCAACAACGCTCGGGGGATCGTCCAACGGGAGATCGTCCGGCGGCTCGTTCTGGGGAGCAACGCCCCAGCGGAGAGTCACGTTCCGGGGATCGTTCGGCTCCACGGACCGGGGATCGTGCCGCGCCGCGCTCGGGGGATCGTCCAGCGCCTCGTACGGGGGATCGTCCTGCCGCTCGTCCGGGAGAACGAACCGGAGATCGTCCCGCCGCTCGGTCGGGGGAACGCTCTGGAGAGCGGACCGGGGATCGGTCTTCCTCGCGTTCTGGTGGTGAGCGGAGTGGAGGAGCGCCGGGAGGGGCCGCGCGTGGTGGTGCGGGCTTAGCGGAAGGTCGTGGGCGTAGTGATGTGGTGCGTACACGTCGTCGCGGTGGTCCTGCGGAGCAGCGTTCTGAGGAGGACCGTGATCCATTCGGTCGCGAGGAGTTTCAGGGCAAAGGGACGCGACGCAAGAAGCGCCCACCGGCACCTACTACCTTGCGCGGGGCAATGCAGGCTCTACAAGGATTTCAAAAGCCGACCGGTCCTGTCGTCCGTGAGGTAATTCTCCCGGAAACCATTAGTGTTGCCGAGTTGGCAAGCAAGATGTCGGTCAAAGCCACGGAGGTGATCAAAACCCTGATGAAGATGGGGACCATGGTCACGATCAACCAGGTCTTGGACCAGGAAACGGCCACCATTGTGGTCGATGAGATGGGTCACAAGGCGAAGCTGCTGCGTGAAAACGCCCTGGAAGAGGCCCTGGAGGTCGAGCAACAGACCGACAGTGTGCGCGGAGGACGGCCACCAGTGGTTACGATCATGGGCCATGTTGACCACGGTAAGACCTCACTGTTGGACTACATCCGTCGCACCAAGGTGGCGGCCGGCGAGGCCGGAGGCATTACTCAGCACATTGGCGCCTATCACGTTGAAACGCCTAAGGGCATTATCACCTTCCTTGATACCCCTGGTCATGCAGCCTTTACCGCCATGCGTGCTCGTGGCGCCAAGGTGACCGATCTGGTGGTCCTGGTAGTGGCGGCGGATGATGGGGTCATGCCTCAGACTTTGGAAGCCATTCAACACTCTCGCGCCGCTGAGGTGCCGATGGTGGTGGCGGTGAACAAGATCGACAAGGCGGGTGCCGACCCCGATCGAGTCCGTAATGAACTCGTCCAGCACCGTGTATTACCCGAGGAATGGGGTGGTGATAGCATCTTCGTTAATGTCTCGGCCAAGACCGGTCAGGGCATCGACGCGCTACTGGATTCCATCCTGGTCCAGGCCGAGGTGTTGGAATTGCATGCCACCCGCGACCAACGTGCGACTGGAGTGGTCATTGAGTCGGCTCTTGATAAGGGCCGTGGGCCAGTGGCTACCCTACTGATTCAGAACGGAACGCTACGTAAGGGCGATATCTTGCTCACGGGTCAGGAGTACGGTCGAGTGCGCGCCCTGTTGGATGAGACGGGGCGTCAGATCGAGGAGGCGGGGCCGTCTATGCCGGTAGTGGTTTTGGGGCTCTCGGCTCCACCCAATGCTGGTGACCCCGCGATAGTTGTACCGGACGAACGTAAGGCACGAGAGATTGCTTTGTTCCGGCAAGGCAAGTTCCGTGAGGTTAAACTCGCCCGCCAGAGCAAAGTGTCGTTGGAAAATGTCTTCGCTCAATTGGGTGAGGGCGAAAGTCGCCAGCTCAATATCGTCATCAAGTCCGATGTCCAGGGTTCTGCCGAGGCATTGAACGAGGCGTTGAGCAGACTCTCCAGCGATGATGCCCGCGTCAAGGTAGTGGCCGCTGGGGTGGGTGGTATTACCGAATCTGATGTCAACCTGGCGGTGGCCTCAGGGGCCATTCTCATTGGCTTCAACGTGCGTGCGGATAGCGCAGCACGGCGACTCATCGCCGAGGAAGAGGTTGATACCCATTACTACAGTGTGATCTACGACGCCATTGATGATGTTAAGAAGGCGCTTATTGGAATGCTCGCCCCCGAGTACAAGGAGGAGATCATCGGATTGGCGGAAGTCCGCGATGTCTTCCGTTCGCCCAAGTTTGGGGCGATTGCCGGGTGTGTGGTCATGGATGGCGTGGTCAAGCGTCACAATCCTATCCGGGTACTGCGCGACCACGTCGTGATCTTCCAGGGCGAATTGGAGTCATTGCGGCGTTTCAAGGATGATGTCAGTGAGGTTCGTTCTGGATTCGAGTGCGGTATTGGCGTGCGTAACTACAGCGATGTCCGTGCAGGTGATCAGATTGAGGTCTACGAACGGGTCCAGGTCCAACGTACTACCCTAGGAAGTTAGTCGGTTTTCTGAGTAGAAAGGCGAGACATTAAAATCACAAGACTTTCCTTTTGCTATAAAAGGGAAGCCTTGTGGTTGTTATTATTGAGAATAGAAGAAAATTCGACGAATCTTTCTATGCCAAAAGAATTCAGCCGGTCTCTCCGCCTCGGCGACCAGATTCAGCGGGAATTGGCGGAACTCCTGGAGCGCGAGGTCAAGGACCCGCAAATAGGGATGGTAACCATCACAGCGGTCAAGGTGACCCGCGACCTAGCCCATGCCAAGGTCTACATCACGGTTCTGGGAGATGCCGACGCCGTCCGTGTGTCGTTGCAAGCCTTACAACGTGCAGGGGGATTCCTGCGGAGTGCCTTGGCGGGTCGTCTTCGAGTCCGTACTGTCCCATCTCTACACTTTGTCTATGATGCCTCCGTGGAAAGGGGTATCCGCATCGGGGCGCTGATCGCCGCTGCGGTCGCCTCTGACCGACGTTTCCACGATGGTGAGGAATCTTCGTCTTCCCAACCTGCTTTCTCTGAGGAAGACGAGACCTCTGACGACGACAACGCATCGAGAAATCCTCACTCATGAAGCGCCATCACTCTCGCGGACGCGATGTTAACGGCATCCTGTTGCTCGACAAGGCTATTGGGCTTACCTCTAATGCCGCCCTGCAGGAAGTCAAACGCCTCTATCGGGCACGTAAGGCTGGCCATACCGGCAGCCTCGATCCGTTGGCCTCGGGCATGTTGCCTCTGTGTTTGGGGGAGGCCACCAAGATCTCCGGCTTCTTGCTGGACGCGGATAAACGTTACTGGGCCGAGTTTCATCTTGGTGTGACCACCAATACTGGTGACTCCCATGGCGAGGTCCTAAAGACTTTGCCGGTTGGGACCCTCGATCCTGACGAAGTGCGCGCGGCGTTCGCTCGCTACACCGGACAGATCGAGCAAACCCCACCCATGCACTCGGCCATCAAGGTTCAAGGTCGTCCCCTTTATACCTTGGCTCACCAGGGCATAACCATCGAACGTGCCCCCCGCACGGTTAACGTCTACGATTTCAGCCTGCTCTCCATCTCAGGAGATCGTTGTACGGTTCGTATCCACTGCTCCAAAGGGACCTACATTCGGACTTTGGCCGAGGATGTGGGCGCGGTGTTGGGGGTGGGGGCTCATGTGAGTGCCCTGCGTCGTCTAGCGGTGGGACCTTTTACCAACCCGGAATCTACCGTGACAATGGAACGACTGCGCGCTGCCGGGGAGGAGGGGGATGCGGTCCTAGAGTCACTGCTCCTACCTATGGATAGTGCGCTTGGTCAGTGGCCAGCGGTTACTCTGACGAATGACAGTGCTTTTTATATGCGTCAGGGTCAGCCGGTCTTAGTCCCTCGCGCCCCTACCTCGGGTTTGGTGCGCCTTTATGCTCGAGGCAAGACTCCCGGTGGAGTGGGAGAGGGGGAGGTTTCCCCCTTCATTGGGGTGGGAGAGGTCATGGAGGATGGACGTATTGCTCCTCGACGCTTAATCGCCTCCCCGTGACGACTCACGCTACGCAACTATTTGATTGTGTGAAATCTTTCGGAAGTAGTCTAGAACTTGTCTGATTTTTCGTTCGGGTCGAAAGATTCAAGGCGCGAAATTTTTCCCTTGAAATTAAAAGAGGAATCTTTTACCCTTTTGATGCCGGTTCTAAGGGTAATTCCTTGGAACAGCCCGCAGAATAGCTGACGCGGGAAGCGTGTGGTTCATGGTTGATGTCGTGCCTCGGGCCATGGTACACCCCACGAGTTAGCGGTTGCTTTGAGTGCAGCCAGGTAAATTCCTGGCTGGACTTGATGTCCCCCCACCCCCCCGGTAATCCCCCAGAGACCTTTCTATGTACAAACACGTTGCCGCTTTGCTTCTGCCACTTGCCCTTTTCGCAAGCATCCCCGTTGCTATTGCGGACCAGGATCAGGATATTGCCCAGATCCGAGAGACCATCAAGACCCTAAGTACCACACCCCTAGAAAATACCGTCACCCCGAGTCCCATTCCCGGTATCTACGAGGTCGTGATGGGGCCAAGCATTGCGTACTTTAGTGCCGATGGGCGCTACATGCTAATTGGCGACCTAGTGGATACGAAAGGCTACAAGAATCTCACGGCCCCACGTCGTAATGAGTCTCGAATTAGTGCGATCAATGCGCTGAGCGAAGATGAGATGTTCATTTTCGCTCCGGAAAAGGAGGCCAAGCACACCATTACTGTGTTCACAGATATTGATTGTGGCTACTGTCGTAAACTCCATCGAGATATCAAGTCGTATAACGATAACGGTATTAAGGTTCGTTATTTGCTGTTCCCGCGTGCGGGCAAGGATTCGGTCTCTTATGAGAAGGCGGTGAGTGCCTGGTGTGCCAAGGATCGTAATGCCGCCCTGACCCGAGCTAAGAATGGCGAGGAGCTGGAGCGTAAGGATTGTCCCAATCCCGTTAAACGGCATATGGCGCTGGGAGAGTTGTTAGGCGTAACGGGTACCCCGACCATTATCACCGATACCGGCGAGATCCTGCCCGGCTATGTCCCCGCCGCCCCGCTTGCCAAACTTTTGAATGGCGAAGTCTGGGAAGAAAAAGCTAAGGATAGAGTGAAGATTAAATAACGAACAGTGGGGGCAGGTCTTACGCTATTTCATGAATTACAGGTATCAGTTATCCGCCTAATCCGCGACACCTTGGCTTCCTTAACTCGGATAGCTACTTCGCACGCTTTTCTCCCCTCTCCCCCTGGGAGAGGGGATTTTTCGTTTCTCACGTAAGAGTGTAGGGACAATGCGTAAGAATTAGGTGTCGCGACGGTAGCCTGCATATCTTGGTAGTTCGAATGTCAGGGAATAAAAATACGCAGCAAAATGTCAATTGTAAAACCTGACCACAGATCCTGTTAGATGATATTTCAGTGCCACAGTAACATCAAAGTGTTCGTTGGTTAATGTGGTAGGGGGTATTTATGGTTGCTATTGCCAGTGATAACAAAATGTCTAATGATAAACCCGGCTGGTTCATTGTAGTGTCTCAGAAGAGTGGGGAGTTGCGTCTGTTTTTTCCAGATGTTCATCTTTCCAGGAGCGGAGTGGTAATTGGTCGTTCCCAAGATTGTGATATAACTATTGATGACCCGTATCTTTCTGGGCAGCATTGTCGACTTCAACTTTTTAAGGGAAAGCTGCAAGTCACTGACGTGGGATCGAAGAATGGTGTGTTTGTTGCGGAGAAACGATTGGGATCGGGAGAATCCGCAACCTTAGCTTTTAGTGATCGCTTTCGTCTCGGAGGTACCGGTCGGGACGCGATCGAGATCGCTGTCGAGAGAACGGTCCCTCAAGATTTGTCTGATGGCACACTCCTGGTCGATGACGATGACTACACCGAGGATTCGCCGCCCCCAATACGGATGGGCGTTAATCGCAGTGTAGTGTTTGGTGGGGCCGCGTCCAACGGTAAAGGGTTGCCACCCTTTTCTATGGCTACCAAGGATATGCCTGCATGGTCTGTAGACGAAATTACACCGCGTGGTCAACCGCAACCGGTTTCGTCCGCAAAAAGATCCTCGCCAATTCTAATTGTAACGGGGGTAGTCATACTGGCGGCGGCTACCGGATTCGGGGGGTACACCGCGAAGAACTACTACAAAACTATCCAGAAAACTACCCAAGAGGCGGTTGTTACGCCACCTACGCCCGTTGCAACGCACCCCATTGAGGCTACTGCTCCGACCTCCGGAAAGGTAGCTGTTCTGTCGTCCGCCGAAACATCTGTACCTATCCCTCTGGTTTCTCCTACGGTTAAAGAAATCTCTTCCCGCCCCCAACCCGTACCATCGGTATCTGCGTTGTCAACGATTCGGGAAATTGCGCCGGGCAAAAAACGTCAGGAACGTATCATTAAGAATACGCTCGCTGAGCAGTATCGTGCGATTGACTTCGGTAATTATTCGGCATTGGTCATTGGTAACAATGAGTATCGCTATGTGCCTAAACTCGACAATGCGGTCCAAGATGCCGAGGCGGTTGCTGATAGTTTGGTGAACAATTATGGTTTCAGCGTGACAATGATTTTGAATGGCAGCCGGAGTGATACCCTTTCGACGCTAGATCGAATGCGTGGCAAGCTAACGCAAAAGGACAATCTGCTCATTTTTTTTGCGGGACATGGAATATACGACCAGGCATCGGATCGGGGATATTGGCTCCCCGTTGATGCTCAGCCTGATACCCGCGCTAATTGGATATCGAATACCGATATTACCGATTCGATGAAGGCGATTCAGGCCAAGCATATTCTGGTTGTCGCAGATAGTTGCTATTCAGGTACCCTGACACGCTCGGTAATGCCCGAGCTGCCTTCTCCCAGTGTGGTCGAGCGGATCAACGGTCATCGTTCTCGGACAGTTTTGGCCTCAGGTGGAATCGAACCAGTAGTGGATGGCGGTGGTGCCAGTCAGCATTCTATCTTTACCTCGGCCTTCCTTGACGCACTAAAAAATAATACTGCCGTTATTGATGGCTCGGGCATGTTTGGCCAGATTCGTGACCCGGTGCGTCTCAATGCGGATCAGATGCCAACCTATGCCGATATTCGGAACGCTAATCATGAGATTGGCGGTGATTTCCTTTTCGTGCGACGCTGACCTGTGAAAAAAAACCGGCCTGGAATCTGTCTGCAAAAGATTCATCGACGCTTTGAAGTGGCGGCTGTTACCGATCGGGGCAGCGTGCGCACGTCAAACGAGGACGGTTTTCTGGTAGACCCCCATCTGGGATTGGTAGTTGTCGCCGACGGGATGTCTGGGCAGAGTGGTGGAAGTGGTGTTGAGGCCAGCGCGCTGACCATTAAGAGTATTTACAGCTATCTTTCCGGAGGCAAACTCGAGACGACACTGCCTTCGGTATCGGATGAGACGATTCTCTCTACGGGGGGAAATATCGACTCATACCCGATGGCGAAAGGGAACCACCAGATTTTACCTCTCGAACAGATGAGAGAGGCGATTGCCTACGCGAATTCTCAGATCTATTCCGTAAATCACGCCTGCGGACGACCTGATCGTAAGGGGATTGGCGCCACTCTGGGGGGGATCTATTGGCCATCTCCTGCCGAAGGACGCGCAATTATCTTCCATGTTGGTGATTGTCGGGTCTATCGACTCCGTGATGCGGTATTGCACCGGTTGACTCAGGATCACAGTGCCTGCCAGAAGTGGATCGACAATGGTATGCAGGGAATTCCTCCCGCGCGTAACCTCATTCTCCGCGCTGTGGGTCCCTGTGCCAATGTTGAGGCGGATATCTCTACGCATATGCTACTTCCTGGCGATGTGATCCTCTTGTGTAGTAACGGGCTTACCCTCATGGTCTCTGACCGTGATATCAAAGCTCTTTTGTACCAAGTAGCTGCGGGGATTGGTGTTGAACAGGGGGCGCTCCAATTGGTCGATATGGCCAAGGCCAACGGTGGCAAAGACAATATCACCGTCGTGTTGGGAATGATTTAGCGGTTGATGTTTTTGTGAGATCGAATATGGGTGACGATTATTGAATTACGAAAAAGGCCGCCATTCCGGTATTCTCTACCGAGGGGACGCCCTTTTCCATGGGATTGCTTATATTCAAAAGCGTTGGGCTTCGTAAAAAGACGCTCAGTCCAACCTGTGTGTTTATCAAGTGGTTTAGTATAAAATAATCTCCCATTTAAAAAATGAGGGTTTGGCGATGTTAGAAAACGACGATATTCGTTACGGTTTAGTGTCCCGCATGTTGCATTGGGGGATGGCGCTTATCATTGTTGGAATGATTGGTATCGCGGCGGTAATGGTAGATATGGATAAAGACGATCCACTGCGCTTGAGACTGTTTGGCATACATAAAAGTTTCGGCGTATTAGTTCTATTATTGACTGCGATTCGTATCATTTGGTTACGTATTTCTCAGGCACCACCACTACCGATAATGTTGGTAGCATGGGAGCGTGCGCTGGCAAAAATAGTGCATTCATTGCTGTACTTGCTAATGCTGCTCGTTCCCATTGCTGGCTACGTAATGTCGATTACAGGGGGGTACACGGTCAACTTTTTCGGATTATTCGACCTACCGATATTACTAGATAAAAATCACGATACCCATGAACTTTTCGAGGAAGTACATGAGTTATTGGCGTGGACGTTTACTGGTCTCATTCTTCTGCATTTTGTCGGTGCATTGAAACATCGTTTCATTGACTCTGACGAGGGCGATGTCATGAAACGAATGCTTGGGTAATTTCTTACTGGATAAGCGCGTAGGTTGGCTGACGAAGGAGTCTCAATATAATTTTCCACGAATTTCTTATGTTTCAGAGTGTTGATCCTCGCAAAAAGACGCTCAGTCCAACCTACGTGTTACGTGCTGGATTTCGGTAATCCCTGCCGGAATAACGATGTAACGGAATTACAGGTAGCAACTTGAGTTAAGTTATGAAAAAGGCCGTCATTCCGGTATTCTCTACCGAGATGACGGCCTTTTTAGGTAATAGATGTTGCTATCCCATCGCCTTTGCCTTTTGCATCTGGATATTAAGCATACGGATGGTGGCCTTCATCGCGGCAAATACCTGGTTGGAATGTACACCACGGGTACGCAAGGTCTCGCTGCCGGTGTTCCAGGTAATGAAACACTCCGTCAATGCGCTACTTTTTCCACCACCATAGGGAATGCGTACCTCGTAATCCACCAAATCTGGGAACGCGATACCGAGTTTGTCCCGCAACTTTTTTAGCGCCTCCATGAAGGCATCAAATCCACCGTTGCCAACTCCGGCCGATAAACATTCGCTATCACCGATGCGAACGCGAATACTAGAAGTGGATTCCAGATCCAGTCCACTAGTGACGGAACAATTCAATAGTTCAATATGATCGTAATCCCTACTCTCCAGCACTTCGGCGATGATAAAGGGCAGGTCCTCCGCAGTAATTTCTTGCTTAGCATCACCGAGTTCTATTACGCGCTTGAGCACTTTATCCTGATCGGCAGCGGAGAGGGTTAGGCCGAGTATTTTCAAATTATTGACCAAAGATGCCTTACCGCTCATCTTACCGAGTGCATAACTACGGTCTCGTCCGAAACGTTCTGGGCTGAGTTCGGTTTGATACAGATTGCCCTTTTTATCTCCGTCGGCGTGGATGCCCGCAGTTTGGGTGAATACGTTCATACCTACAATTGGGGCGTTATCTGCCAGACGCTTGCTGGAGAAATTCTCTACCATTTGACTGATATGCACCAAGTAATGTTCGTCTACTGAGAGTATTGCCCCCAGCCGGTCTTTAAGATTGACTACTACTTCCGCTAATGAGGCATTACCCGCACGTTCGCCCAGACAATTTACGGTACAGTGAATGGTGGTAATCCCCGCGTGTGCTGCCATCAGGCAATTGGCGGTGGCTAGACCGTAATCATTGTGAGGGTGAAAATCAAAATGAGTCTCCGGAAAGCGGCCAATCATATCGCGGAGACTGTCAAATACCTGGTTGGGAGTCATTACCCCCAGGGTATCGGGTAGCATGAAATGATCAATCCCCGTATCCTGTAAAGATTCCACCAGGCGGTACACGTAGCCCCGCGAATCGCGATACCCATTAGACCAATCCTCCAGATACATATTGACCGTGAGCCCCTGTTCTTGGGCGTAGCCGATGGTGCGGCGAATATCCTCTAGGTGTTGTTCCAGAGTTTTGCCAAGCTGGTTATGGCAGTGTTTCTCGCTCCCTTTGGCCAGAAGATTCAACACCTGACCCCCTGCACTACGAATCCAATCCACACTACGCTGAAAGTCGACGAAACCAAGTACCTCCACCCGTTTGGCAAGGTTCACTGACCTTGCCCAATCGACGATACCAGCTACCGCCTCCTGTTCGCCTATAGAAACGCGAGCCGAGGCGATTTCGAGGCGGTCCACCTTGAGCTGTAGCAGCATTGCCTGGGAGATGTGTAATTTCTCTGAGGGAGAAAATGACACCCCTTGGGTTTGCTCGCCATCACGTAGCGTGGTATCGAGGATTTTGATCTTTGGTGCTGCGTTCATGATTTTTCTTAGAATGGGTTCCAGGAAGGCGCAGTAGTGATATGCAGATAGCTAACGCTGGCCCCGGTCCGAAATCCAACGCCCAGGCGGATAGGTGCAAGCACAATTCCGTTGTTTTCTAAATAAGTCACACCAAGCCCCGCGAAATAATAGAGATTGCCATCGACGCCTGGAAAGCGTCGAAAGATTGCGTCCGCGTCGGGTAGGTGATAGACCAGAATAAAGACTTTCGAGACATTGAGACCTAGGTCAAGCCCTAAGGACGGACCCTGCCAATAGACGCGACGCACGCTACCGTTATAGCTGGTCAATACCCCATCTCCGTAACAGACACCCACCGTCATTGCCCCTGCAACCTCTTGGCCCTCAATATAGGCATTGGGGCGACCGTACTTCTGAAAGGCATTTTCAGCGGCCTTTGCGAATTCTTCGGTGGCATCGCCAAAAAAGGCTGTAGCCTTTTGGATGATGGTCGTCTGGTCGTAGGTTGGTTCTTCGGCGGGTAGTCGCCCGCCTTCCCCTGGGATTTCCGGTATTTTTCCGGTCGGGAGCGCGTCGGTGGTCTGTGTGGCCACGGGAGAGGGTAGGGGAGTGTTTACCTCTGTGGCGCCAGCATCGTGGGGGAGGTAGACGGCAAAACTCAGGGTGAGACTGAGGAACAGCGCAGCAAATGGACGTACCATAGGGGCCTCGGAACGGTGAGATAAAGCATTGATTGTCGTTGTAACGCGAACCTCGTCTTGCCCACCATCCTACTTCAGGCACGGAGAGCGGGTGAAGCGAGGTGGGCAAAACGACGATTGAGAACCGGATATAGACGCAATCTTAACCCAAGCAGGAGTTGCAATACTATGCAGAATCAAAGAATTGGCCGAGGGCAATGGATTTTGGCAGGGGTAATTATCATGGTTGCCATGGTGTTGGCGACAGGAGCGACCGCTGCCGAGGAGGCGCACCAGCAGGAGGGGCCAGTGTTACGCCCGCCGGAAGGCCCGCTAGTGCAGCCGGTGGTTCAGCCGGAAGCCCTGGTCTCGGTGGCGCGTAAGCAGCAAAACCTCGCGCTACCCGTCCACGAATTCCATTTGGATAATGGGCTAAAACTCCTGGTGAAGGAAGATCATCGGGCACCGGTGGTGGTTTCCCAGGTTTGGTATCGGGTGGGTTCCAGCAATGAATATTTGGGAGGCACGGGCATCTCTCACATGTTGGAACACATGATGTTCAAGGGAACTGCACAGCACCCAGCGGGCGATTTGTCACGCATTATTGCCGCCAACGGTGGTACTGAGAATGCTTTTACGGGGCGTGATTACACGGCCTACTTCCAGAGTTTGGAGAGCAGTCGCCTCGATGTCAGTTTTGCGTTGGAGTCGGATCGAATGCGTAATCTGCTGCTCCCTTCAGAAGAGTTTGCCAAGGAACGCCAGGTGGTGATGGAGGAACGACGGCTACGTACCGACGATAACCCTCGCGCCCTCACCCAAGAACAACTCCTTGCTACGGCCTTTGTGACTAGTCCCTACCACTGGCCAGTTATCGGTTGGATGGGTGATATCGAGGGTTTGACCGTGGACGAACTGCGTGCCTGGTACCACCGCTGGTATGTTCCCAACAATGCTAGCGTGGTGGTAGTCGGCGATGTGAATTCAGAGGAGGTTTTGGAATTGGTACGGCGCTACTTCGGGCCACTGACCTCCGATGGTACGCCACCGATTCAGAAGGACCGTTCCGAACCTGTTCAGCGTGGCGAACGACGTGTTACGGTCAAAGCCCCTGCCCGTTTGCCCTATCTGGTCATGGGCTATCGTGCCCCGGTTTTGCATGGGGTTGCCATATCCTGGGAACCCTACGCTTTGGAGGTACTCGCTCAACTCTTGGATGGCGATGCGAGTGCCCGGTTTTCGCGTGAACTGGTCCGTGGCAGTGAAGTGGCGGCGGAGGTCGGCGCGAGTTATAGCCTGTATGCGCGCCTTCCTGACCTCTTTACCATCGGCGGTATTCCTGCCCAGGGCAAAGATATCAAGACTTTGGAGACTGCTTTGCGAGAACAGGTGCGTCGCGTCCGGGAAGAACCGGTCAGTGTTGCGGAACTCGAACGGGTTAAGACCCAAGCGGTAGCGGATCACGTCTACGAGCGTGATTCGGTGTTCTATCAGGCGATGCAGATCGGGATGCTGGACGCCTCTGGCCTCGATTGGCGCGTAGCGGATGAGTACGTAGACCGTGTTCATGCGGTTACGGCGGAGCAGGTTCAGTCCGTGGCGCGCAAGTATCTGTTGGATGATCAACTCACTATAGCGATTCTCGACCCTCAACCCATCGAACCCGGACAGATTATTTCCGACGCACCCACCGGAGGTAGCCATGTACATTAAGTCTCTCTCGCTGCGCTGGTACTGGGCTTTTTTGGGTGCGTTACTGGTGGGTTGGGTCGTACCGGTGACGGCTACTACTCCCCGTATCCAGCATTGGAAGATGGACAATGGGGTACGGGTCTACTTCGTGGAGGCCCATGAGCTGCCCATCGTAGACCTCCAGGTGGTGTTCGATGCGGGCAGTGCCCGCGATGATGCCGCTCATCCCGGGCTTGCCTCCCTGACCAATGGCCTCCTGGACCAAGGAGCGGGGGCGTGGAACGCGGATGCCCTTGCCGAAGGGCTGGCGCGTCTTGGCGCCCGGACCGACACCTCTGCGGGGCGCGACATGGCGGCGGTGAGCTTGCGTGCGCTGGCGCAGGCTACCATCCTGAGGCAAGCAGTAGACTTCCTAGCGGCGATTATTGTTCATCCCACCTTTCCCCCTGATGCCTGTGAGCGCGAGCGTTCTCGTACCCTTACTGCCATCGAAGAGGAAAAGCAGTCCCCAGATTCCGTTGTGGGCAATGCTTTCTATCGGGCGATCTATGGTAACCACCCGTATGCCCACCCTTCTTTGGGTACTGCGGAGGGTGTAGCCACCCTCACGCGAGAGGATTTGGTGAACTTCCATCGCCGTGCCTATGTAGGGCGCAACGCGGTGATTGCCCTCGTAGGTGATCTCGACCGGGCTGCGGCTGAGGCGTTGGTGGCGCGTGTTGTCGGAGGATTGCCGGCAGGTGAGGCTGCCCCGCCGTTACCCCCGGTACCGGCACTTACCTCAACCGTAGGAACCGAGACTATTCCCTTCCCGACGACCCAAACCCACGTACTGTCTGGGCTGCCCGCTGCCTGGCGTGGCGATCCTGACTATTTTCCGCTCTATCTAGGTAACCATATTCTGGGAGGGAATGGTTTGGTCTCACGAATTTCGACAGAGGTACGGGAAAAGCGGGGATTGTCCTATTCCGCTTATAGCGAATCCCAACCCATGCGTGTCGCGGGTCCCTTTGTGATGGGGGTCCAGACCCGTAACGATAAGGTCGGAGAGGCTCGCCAGGTTTTACAGCAGACGTTGGAGAAATTTGTGCAAGAAGGGCCTACCGCAGATGAATTACTAAAGGCCCAACAGAATATTACTGGTGGTTTTGCACTACATCTGGATAGTAATCGCAAGGTGACCGAATATCTGGCAATGATTGCCTTCTATAGTTTGCCTTTGGACCATCTGGATCGTTTCAAAAGCAATGTAGAGGCAGTGACGGTGGCGCAGATTCGTGACGCCTTCGTGCGTCGCATTGATCCCACACATCTGGCAACGGTGGTAGTGGGAGGAAGTGAGTAGTTGGGGGCAGGTCTTACACTTTTCATCAATGTCCTGTTGTCTTAATCTAACCTAAGTTGCTACCTACTTGCCCCCTTCCCAGCCCTCCCCGTAAACGGGGAGGGAGTAGGCCGCAGACCTCCCCCCGTTTACGGGGGGATTGAGGGGGGACGATTGGATGCGATCCCGAATTTTGAATAGGTGGCAACTTGGGTTAATCTAACCTAAGTTGCTACCTAGCGCGCCTTTCTCCCCCCTCCCAGGGGGAGAGGGGCCTTTTCGTTTCCCACAGCACAGGTAGCAACTTGAGTTAATTTAACCCAAGTTAGGCAACCCTCGATAAGTGCGTTTTTCTAAAAAGGGAAGAGGGCGCTAATAAAGAATCGTCCGAGCCAACCCATGGTATTAGCATCGGCCACAGCACCCGTTCCGCCATAGGAGATGGTAGCGTTGGCTATGGCCGTAGAGGATACGGTATTGTCGGCATGAATATCAGCCGGGCGAACGATACCAGAGAGACGTACGTATTCACTGCCTTGGTTGAGTCCGATAACCTTGTCGCCCCGGATTACCAAATAGCCATTAGGCAAAACTTCCGTTACCGTTACGCTGATACTTCCCGAGAGGCTGTTGCTTTGGGTGCTATCACCGCTGCCGTCGAATGTGGAGCTACCAGAAAGGCTGTTGCTGGCCAAACCCGCGATGCTGGGTTTGCGGCCAAATAAGGTGGTAATGGAGGTATCTACCGAATCGGATTTGCTTAGCGAAGTGGCAGCCTTTTTGGTGGCGTTGGTTTTCTCGACCAGTAGAACCGTGATGATATCTCCGACGCGACGCGCGCGATCGTCTTCGAAGAGAACAATGTCGTAGCCGGCGTGGAAGATAGCGCCATCCCGTGGTGGCGGTGTATGGGCGGCGAGTGGCAGTGTCGGTGCGTAGGACGGATTGTGCTGAGGAATCTCGGCGCAGCCTTCCAAAACCAAGATGGTCAGAAATAATAGAATGATGCGCACTGGAGTAATCACGATGGGCCTCACACGTTGCTGGAAAGATAACCCAGCATCTGGTCGGTAGTGGAAATAGCTTTGGAATTCATTTCATAGGCGCGTTGGGTTTCGATCATGTTCACCATTTCCTCAACGACGTTGACATTGGAACTTTCCACCGAGCCCTGGAGGATGGTGCCCATTCCGTTAAGGCCGGGTGTGGCGGTTTGGGGAGCGCCACTGGCGGCAGTTTCTTGGAACAAATTATCACCAATGGCCTGGAGCCCCGCTGGATTGACAAAATCAGCGAGTTGGAGGTTTCCAAGCTGTTGGGGAGCGGCCTGACCTGCAAGTTGAATGGATACGGCGCCATCACTACCGATGGTGACACTCTGGGCGTTGGCAGGAACCGTAATTGAAGGCTGCAACAGCAAACCACCGGAAGTTACCATCTGCCCCTGATTATCGAGCTGGAAGGAACCGTCGCGGGTATAAGCAATGGTGCCGTCGGGGCGCAAGATCTGCAAAAACCCCCGACCGTTGACCGCCACATCCAGAGAATTCTCGGTTTGAATGATATTTCCCTGACTAAACAACTTTTCCGTGGCTACGGTACGTACCCCAGCGCCCAAGGAAAGTCCCGAAGGTAGCAACGTATTCTGCGAAGACTGGGCACCCGGCTGGCGTACATTCTGATAGAGCAGGTCCTCGAATATCGCTCGTCCTTTCTTGAAGCCAGTGGTGCTGACATTGGCGAGGTTGTTAGAGACCACGGCCATGCGCGTTTGTTGCGCATCCAGACCGGTTTTGGCAATCCACAGGGCACGGTTCATTATCGTTCTCCAGTTAAAACTAGGCGATTCGGTTTATATTTTCTGATTCGGATAGAACGTTAGCATCCAATAACATCAATCGTCCGCGGAAATTTCTACCTATGGTTTTCGCGCGCCAACTGGTTATCGTTTTATCAGGCAGATCATCTTAATCACTCTATTTATTCGGTTTGTTTTTGCTATGCTTCAACGGCCGGCCACAGGCCTAATGTTTCTTTTTGGGTGTACTTGTAAGTTAGAATTTCAATAAAGTCTAATGCTTCCAAGGCTGTGGTGCTGGGTAGTTCTCTAATCTTGTCGAGGATGCCACTCTTTGTGAGTCTTTCCAGATTCACATTGATTGTATCATTGGTTAGTATCGTATGACACCCCCTATTTAAGAAATAAATACTATTGAAGCTGCAATAGTTTAGACGCTGCCGCCGCATTATCCTCTCCACTCCTCATCATTTTTACCTGCATCTCATACTGGCGTTGAAGGTTAATCATCGTTACCAACGAGTCAACAGGATTTGCATTACTTCCCTCGACTGCCCGAGAGCTTATGGTTACGCTTGCGTCGGGGGGGGCGGTTTCACCATTGGGTAGATGGAAGAGACCTTCTAATCCCTTTTCCACTTGCTCTAAAGGTGGGTTGACTAATTTAATCCGATCCAGAACCACCATAGCGTTGGGGGCTTGACCCAACGGACGGGCAGTGATGGTCCCATCATCGGCAATCTCGATTTTTTCGTAGGGAGGGATGGAGATGGGACCATTATTACCGAGCACATAATGACCGGTACCGGTAGTGAGTACTCCACCAGGTCCCAGAGTTAGATCACCGCCCCGGGTATAGGCTTCATTGCCATCCGGGCCTTGCACTGCAATAAATCCATGTCCCTTTATTGCTACGTCCAGATCGTTTCCGGTGGAAATAATCGGGCCAGGCGTAAAGTCGATGCCGGGGCGTTCGCTCATGGAATAGACCCGAGTAGGGTATACCTGACCGAAGACCGGCATCGCCCGGAATTGATTGAGGTCGGCACGGAAACCGGTAGTGCTCACATTGGCCAGATTGTGATTGTTCGCCTCTTGGGCCTGCATTACCTGCTTGGCCCCAGACATGGCAACAAAGAGCATACGGTCCATGGTCGTTTCCCCAATTGTGTTTTAAATGCTCACTTAGCGCAGATTGACGATAGTCTGGGTCAAGGTGTCAACAGCGGAGATTACTTGAGCATTGGCCTGGAAGCTCCGCTGAGACACAATCATATCGACTAATTGCTTGGTAAGGTCGACATTGGATGATTCTAACGCCCCGGACTGAATCGTTCCCATATTACCTGGGCCACCTGGTGTTCCCGGTACGGGCGTCCCGGAGGTGGAAGTCTGCGCCCACTCGGTATTTCCTACCGGTCGCAGTCCTTGGATATTAGCAAAATTAAACATCGCCACTTGACCAAGAGTACGGCTGTGACCGTTGGTAAAGAGGCTGGAAACGGTACCGTCGTTGGCTACATTGATGCTACTGATATGCCCAGTGGCGTAACCGTCTTGGGTAATAGCGGATACGCCGGAGGGGCTACCGTATTGCGTGATTTTCCCGTTTTCATTACCCAGATCCATCGTGAAATCAATGTTGGCTGCCCCATTGTTCATCACGGCAGTGAGTTTGATTTTCCCAAGGTCAGCGGGTGTTGCCGGTGGGGGATAGGTAGTATTCAGTGTTCCATTGCTATCAAACTCTAGCGTCATCGGCGAGCCAGTACCGTTAGGCTCTTTAATCTCCGCGCCATCCACAAAGGTATGTACATCCCAAAGTTTGGAGCCAGTTTTTACAAAGTAAAAGGAGGTTAGGTGAGAGCCACCCTGTGAATCGTAGATCGTGGTAGAAGTGGTATAGTCATAGCTCGCAGGGGTGGGAAGACTGCCTGGGGCTGGGTCGGTCCAGATCTTCCCCACGTTACCATTCGCGTTTAGGGTAGGGTTTACTATTTCTTTATTCTGTAGGCCATTGAGGCTGAACTTAAGGGGGTCAGCCAAACCGCCCGGATTTTGAATGGTGTATTGGAATTGATCCGGTTGCGTGCGGAGCGTCCCATCCATATTGGCAAACACTTTTATGGGGCTGGGATTATTCGAATCGAGAAAGACTTCCTGCCCATAGGGGGCGTTAACAAGGTTGCCACCCGCGTCTCGCGCATCTACGAATGCGTGCATATCCCACTCTCTGGACCCGTACCCTTTTGAGACGAAATAGAGGGTGGCATTGTGGTCTACCCCCAAGGAATCTTTACCTATGGATTTAGTGATAACACCGACATTACTGTCGTAGGTTAAAGGATCCGCAGGATTAAAGGCTCCTACAGGTAGTGTCGTTCCCGGTGGAACGGCAGTATCCAGTGCCGCCGTTGAGGCGCTGTTTAATCCTAAAGTATCTATATTCTCGCCAGCGGTTTGGATAGCGTTATCGAGATTAATGGTGAAATTGATGGGGTTGGCATTATTAATCGGATTGATAAGACCAGGGTCTGGTTGGATATGGTTAGAGATACCGTCAATATTGTTGAAGGTGAGTTGGAGTGGGTTTTGGGTTTTTATAGCACCGGTGGTGGAATTGAAGGTTACCTTGGCGAGGGTCGGTGGATTGGTCCCAAAATTCGGGTCATTGGGGGCAAATGCAGGGAATACTTCAACACCACCCTGAACACCGTTCACATTGTCTACGACAGTATGTACCGTCCAAACAATATCGTTGTTTGCATCAAGTTCGCCAGTATTGACGAAGTACATACTGGCGGTATGAGAGATTCCCTTAGAATCGTAGATCGTGGTTGAAGTCTTACTATTGTAAGTACTTGGCACCGCTGAGTTAAAGGGCGGATCGTTTGGTATTATCGCTGCCTTGGCATTCAAGCGCAGCCCCTTAACGGTTAAAGTATCGGTTGCCTTAGGATAGGCCTCCGCAGAGTTTAGGTTGATAACCGCAGACAAGGAAGTTGTCGGCGAGGGGTCGATATCGCTCTGATCTACGTGGAGCTTATCGATCGATCCGATAATCTCTCCGGTGGAGGTGTCGGCCTGATAGACATTTAGGTATTGACCCTGAGCATTGACCACATCATTGTTCTTATCGATATGGAAGGCGCCATTCCGAGTGAATAGGGGATTTTGGCTGCCGCTATCAGTAACGCGGAAGAAGCCGTCACCAGAAATGGCTAGGTCTAGGCTTTGATCCGTGGTATTGGCATTGCCCTGAGTGAATTGTTGGACTACACCGGTGACTTTTACCCCGCTGCCGATTCGAGCGCCGCTGTAGGTTCTCAGTGAGGCGCTGTAGAGATCAGCGAATTCGGTGCGTGAGAATTTGAAACCCGTCGTGTTAGCGTTGGCAATGTTATTGCCAATCACGGAAAGGTCGGTGGATGAGGCATTGAGACCGCTCAGGGCAGTATTGAAGGACATAGACATGACGCTCTCCTCTACTTCAGTGTGTTTAGTGTTGTATGGGTTATGGGTTTATGACAAAATTGTGTTTTACATCAGCATGGACACTTGGTCCAAACCTACCTCACCTAGATCCTCCAGCTCTAATACTAATCCGGAAGAACCGAGGGCTACGCTATTTACGCGAGCAGCGACCAGAGTATCTGCTGTTACCTGTTTTCCATCTTGGAGGTAGCTAGCTTTTACTTGATAGGTACCGCTCGGGGCGTGTTGTCCGTTAGCAAGGGTTCCATCCCAAGAGAAGGGAATCGTGCCGGCAGAATTATTCCCCAGGCTGAGAGTCTGTACCGTATGTCCGGCCGCATCTTGGACCTCAACCGTCAACGAATTGGTAGAGGCCGGCAGATTTACCGCACCGGTTAGTGGCAACGTATCGGTCAATTCCCCACGGCTCCCAGTAGCCAGTACTTGGTGGCCGACTAATGAAGTTCCCTGGACCAGTTGAGAGGACTGCAAGCTCGAAGAAACGCCCTTCATGGTCGTATTAAGGTCGGTGACACCCGCCAAGGCGCTGAATTGAGCGAGTTGTGAGACGAATTGGGTGGAATCCATCGGCTTGCTGGGGTCCTGATTCTTGAGCTGGGTCGTCAGAAGTTTTAAGAAATCAGTTTGCCCCAAAGTTTTACTGCTGCTAAGGGCACTGAAGGCACTACTTCCCGTCGATGCAGCAGCGGAGCCACCCTTAATGGTCGTCAAGGGATTGGAGGCGGCGGCGCTGTTGGTATTCATGGTGCTCATGGTCGTTCTCTTTGCGACGTAATCTCAAGGGGAATCTCAGCGACCTAATTCCAGGGTCCGGGACATTAATTGCTTGGAGGTGTTGAGCACCTCCACGTTGTCCTGATAGGAACGGGAGGCGGAGATCATATTGGCCAGCTCTTCTACCGGGTTTACATTCGGTAGGTATATATAACCCTCAGGATTGGCCAAGGGATGATCAGGGTGGTACTCCATGCGAATTGGCGCCGGACTTTCGACGATGCCACGCACCCTAACCTCGGCCCCAACGGAATCCTTGGCTTTGTCTAGTAACGCAGAGAACACCGGATGGCGCGCACGATAAGTCTGATTGACACTGCTGCTCACGCTCTCGGCGTTGGCCATGTTGCTGGCGGTGGTGTTTAGCCGCACGCTTTGGGCGCTCATCCCCGAACCAGCGACATCAAAAATGCGATAGAGAGACATGGCTTATTCCCCTTTAATGGCAGTGAGCATGGTGCGTACCCGCCCATCAAGGAAGGTAATACTCGCCTGATAGCCAAGAGCGTTACTGGCAAATTCGGCGCGTTCCAGATCAGGATCTACGGTGTTTTCATCTACCGAAGGCTGATTGGGCATTCGGTATTTGAGTGGAAACGCTGTGTCGCCGAGTGTCCCTTCCAGGTGGGTTGGATGAGTGCGATTCATCGCAACCTGCGGGTTTTCGTTTTGATCCTGGATACCAGACAAGATGGACTTGAAATCAATGTCACGGGCTTTGTAGTAGGGGGTGTCGGCGTTGCTCAGGTTCCCCGCCAGGATCTCGGCGCGGCGGGCGCGTAGAGACAGGGCTTCAGGGTGGATCCCGAGGGCCTGACTGAAGTTGATTGGCATGGGGGTAACCTCCGACGTTGCTCTGCGAGAAGTAACAGCAAGTCTCGGGCCAAGATGTTTTTGATACGTGTAATCAGTTGGTTACTGAAATTCTGGGGGGCGTCTGCGGCGCGACGACAGGATTCTGACACTGTACTGGGAGGCGATGCGACGGAAAAAAGGCAATCTATTGCTGTTTTGGGCGACTGTCTTTACATCATTCCCACGCTTTGCGTGGGAATGATGTAAAGACAGTCGCCCGTGAGGCGGGTGAAAGTGTCGCGCAGCTATGAGTCGCGGGTTAAGTGGGTAGCCTAATTTCCCCAGCCCCCTTTGGTTCGTTCTTTTTCTGCGGCCAATTCTTCATCCAGTACTTTGATCCGCGCCTCGATGCGTGACCCTGTATAAAAGTCCAGATTTGGCAAGGCCAGGGCTTTACGTAATTCGTAGGCAGCGGTGCGAGTTTCTCCCGTTAGGTATAGATATTCCGCCACAGCTTCGCGGGAGGCGGGCGTGTTTCCGACTTCTCCCTCCGCTTGGGCGAGGAGTTTGTACCAGGCTGGATTGGGTGAGCGGTCACGCATAAACCCTTGGAGCAGATCCCGGGCCTCTTTGGGACGCTTTGCTTGGAGCAGGGTCCGCGTCTCGTTTACGGTCACACTTAAATTGTTGGGATAGAGACGCTGGGCCTGTCCGTACACCGTTAGGGCGGCGGCGGTGTTGCCTGTGGCTAGCTCAATGTCGGCTTGGGTGATCAGATAGGGAATGCGTTCTGGGTCGGCGGTGAGGAGTCGTGCGACCTCAACGCGCGCCGCTTGTGGATCGTGGTTGGCAAGGAGGGCTAAAGCGTAGGCATAATGGGTTGCCGCAGCATTGCGATAACTACCATTGTCGAGAGAATGTTTTAGCTCCTGCACTCCCTGTGCGGGAGACGGTAATGCACGAATCTTGAGACGAGCCCGTACTAGATGGTAGGCAAGCGAATCTGCCCGTTGACGGTATGAAAATTGTTCTGCGCGATTGCGGGCATCGGTGATACGTGACTCCGTTACTGGGTGGTCACGCAAAAATTCTGGGAGTGTGCCGACATCGTAACGTGCGCTTTTTTGTAGATGCTCGAAGAAACCCGCCATGGCGCGCGGGTCGAAGCCTGCCCGCTGGAGCGACTGAATGCCCACGCGATCCGCCTCTTGTTCGTTGCCGCGCAGAAAGTTGATCTGCATCTGGGTACTACCGGCAGCAGCCGCTGCAATGGCGGCCTCTCCCGCTTGGCCAGTTTGGCTGGCAATCACGATGGCAGCCAACATCGCGGCAATAGTGGGTATGCTCATGCGATCTCCCATCTCTATGGAACGGGCGATGTGGTGTTGACTGACGTGGGCAACCTCGTGGGCAATTACCGCCGCCAGCTCGTGTTCTGAATCGGTCGCTAGGAGAAGTCCTGTATTGATCCCAATATGGCCACCAGGGCCAGCGAAGGCGTTGATGGTGGGGTCGTCTACCGCGAAGAAGTCAAAACTCTGGATTGGGGTGTCGGCATTGGCGACTATCTGATAGCCCAAAGAATGGAGGTAGTCGGTTACGATGCTATCGTCCACGAAACTAATCGAGCGGCGCAGGTTGCGCATGAATGCCTCCCCCAAGCGACGATCCTCTTCAGGAGAGAGATAACGACCGGCGGATTCCCCGATAATGGGCAGGTTTAGATCCAGGGGGTCAGCAATGGCAACGCTAGACCCGAAGGGCGTGCTAACCAGTAGCAGTAATAGGGGATAGTTCAAGGCAAGAACTCCTAAGGTAAGGACGATAGCAATCCAAATAGCGAGTGTCGTGAGATAACTATTTATCTTCATTCGGAAAATGAGTGAAAGGATGAGGAATGAGGGCGTGCGTCGCCGTTACTTCAGCATTTTCCGAGTGAAGCAAATGGTTATATTGTGGGTAGGTGGTCTCTCAGGTGGGCAGAATCGGAGACAATCCGAGTCTATGGTAGTATGGCCGCCGCTCAAGCCCCAACACCGGCGGGGAAGGCTGCCCAAGCACCTCGCCTCGGATCGTACCACCCGAGTGGCCGCTTCCTGTGTTTGGTTGACCCACCCCTGTTTTCTAACCCCCTAATCAAGGGGATCACTTTAGTAGGAGAGTGACAATGGCGAATTACGATCAAGTCCTGGATGCCTCTGGCCTGAATTGCCCACTGCCGATTTTGCGCGCCAAAAAGGCACTCACTGCCATGGAGAGCGGTAAGGTGTTGCGTATCATTGCCACCGACCCCGGTTCCGTGAAGGACTTCGACTCTTTTGCCAAGCAGACCGGTAATCCGCTCCTGGAGTCTGGTGAGGAAGATGGCAAGTTCGTCTTTTTAATCAAGAAAGCGTAATTCTGCGCCCGTTTTCGGAAGATTATCCCATGTCTAAAAAGCTTGCCATTATTGCCACCAAGGGTACCCTCGATTGGGCCTATCCGCCCTTTATCTTGGCCTCCACTGCGGCTGCCCTGGGATACGATGTCCAGGTATTCTTTACGTTTTATGGCCTCAAACTCCTTCAGAAGGATTTGGATCTTCAGGTGAGTTCTCTAGGCAATCCGGGCATGCCGATGCCGATGCCGGTGCCAGTACTCATCCAGGCCCTGCCGGGAATGCAGCGCATGATGACGATGATGATGAAAAAGAAGATGAAGGACAAAGGAGTGGCGAGCCTTGAGGAATTGCGCGCACTGTGTGTTGAGGCAGAAGTAAAAATGGTTGCCTGCCAGATGACGGTGGACCTTTTCGAATTCAACCCGGCCGATTTTATCGGCGGTATTGAATTCGGCGGGGCAGCTACATTCTTTGAATTCGCAGGGGAAGCGGACGTCTGCCTCTATATTTGAGAGGCGACAAAAGATTCGGGGTCGCAGTGCGCCGCTAAGATTATGAGGTAGCGTGTGTGTCTGATTACGATCCATGAGCATACAACTGTTTAGGCAGTTGGGAGTAGAAAATACCCATCGTCCCTCTTCCCTGTATCTTTTCTTATGGGCAGGAGAGGGGCGATGGGTATTTTTTTGCTTCCAACAGCTTGGGTCAGTATTCATTTATCTAATGAGACTCGATGGAGTCGGATTATGGGTAATTCATTACGTGATGCGTTGACAAAGGCGGGGGTAGTCAACTCCGCACAGGCAAAAGTATCTGCTCAACAAGCGAAAAAGCAGACACGTCAGGAGCTTCACACGAAGCGTACCGGGGCGCCCCCGGTGCGGAATGAAGCGGCCTTGGCCGCTACTAAGGCTCAGGAAGAAAAACTGGCCCGAGACCGGGAGATGAATCGAGAACGGGAGGCCGCAATTGCTGCCAAGGCCGCCCGCGCCCAAGCCCGACAGATGTTGCGAGAACGGATGCAAAACGATGAGTCTGCTGATCTTACCTTCAATTTTGTGGAAGGTGGTCACATTCGCCATATCTACGTGACCGCACCTCAACGGGTTGACCTCGAAAAAGGTCGTCTTTCTGTCGTTGCTTTGGTGGATCGTCATTATTTAGTACCTACCGAAGTGGCAGATAAGGTTCAGACTCTCATCCCCGAGATCTTTGTCTATCGCCCGGCGTCAGAAGTAACTCAGGTTATTCCCGAAGACGACCCCTACGCTGCCTATCAGATCCCCGACGACCTAATGTGGTAATTATATTTCACCATTCGCCATAGAAAATCGCGAGTAATTATTATGCGCCTATGTTTATAAGAGAAGATAATTAGTGTTAGGTATGATTTCTGGGCCTTGATCATCGTTTCGTCAGGTTTCCTTATTTGCCCCAATGGGGTGAAATAGCCCGCGTAGAATGCGCTAAGGAACGAGCCGCATTATTCACCTCATTTACCACCGCTGATAACTAATGCTTGACCGGAAACCCCGATTTTGTGTTTTTCATCGTTCCCACGCTCCGCGTGGGAATGCGTCCCGCGATGCTCCCGCGTCGCGTGTCTCGAAATATGGCATATCCATTGTGGTGATTCCATTCCATAGGTCATATACCGCGATGACTTCCGGCTTGTTCGTGATCCCCACCAATACGCGACGCAGGAGCGTCGCGGGATGCATTCCCACGCGGAGCGTGGGAACGATGTATGAACGTGTATAAAACCGAGGTTTTCGGCCAGACACTAGGTAGCAACTTGAATTAACTAATGCTTGACCGAAAACCCTGATTTTGTATTTTGTAACCCGGGGAATTGCTAGAGTTGCTACTTAACCCAAGTTGCCACCTACTTGCCCCCTCCCCAGCCCTCCCCGTAAACGGGGAGGGAGTAGGCCGCAGACCTCCCCCCGTTTACGGGGGGATTGAGGGGGGGCGATTGGATGCGATCCCGAATTTTGAATAGGTGGCAACTTGGGTTACTTATCATTCGTTAGGTCGTCATCCCGGCAGGGATTGTCGGAATCTAAGACACAGGGACGTGAGTCTCTGATCAAGCCATCCATGGTATCTGGATTCCGATACTCTCTGTCGGAATGATGGTTGGATTGAGTCATGGGTAACAACTTGGGTTACAAAAGGAAATCTGATGAAACGATGAGCAAGGCCGACTTCTGTAGCGAATGGTGAGCCATAAGGTAGAATAAAATGCGCATCCGCAGAAATGACAGTCCTAACGTCTTGAAATCATCCTTCCTGAAAATAACCATTCTGTTTGCGCTCGTGAGCGCGATTATCCTGGTTAGCGCCTACGGATCGTACTTGTTCTTTGCCAACGAAATGCTCAATCATGAACGGGAAGATTTGCAAAGCCTCGGCAAGATGAAGGCAGAACGCATTAATGATCTGCTAAATAACTGCCATAGTGATACAAATATTTTCATTGCACGATCCTCAGTATGGAAAACCTTGATGGCAATCGACGCGGTAGAGGAGGCGCGCCGTCTCACCAAGGCAATTACTAACATGCTACAAAGCGGTAAGAATTATCGTCGCATTCTCGTGGTTGACATGGCATTTCAGCTCGTCGCACCAACCATCTCACATCGATTTGAACCTATTGAGTTGTCTGCCCTACGGGAGGCTGTCAAAACCCGTGATTTTGTGCTGGTCGATCTACACCGCATCGAAGATGGCGTGATCGTCTATGGCGCTGCCCACCCAGTCTTCGCAAACGACGATAGTAACGGCGCAGTAGTGGGCGCTGTCTACTTTGAACGTGCCGCTCAACAAGATCTATTCCCGCTTTTGGAATTAGAATCTACGTCTAGTTACTCATTAGAGACCTTGATAGCGCGCCAAGAAGGTAACGACATATTGTTTCTAAGCCCACTACGTTTCAAGCCAGATGCGTCACCATTATCGTTTCGCATGTCAATCAACAACTATCAAACTCTGGCCGGAAATGCACTGGTCCGTGGCCAATTCGGTCTAGTTACCGGCCACGATTATCACGGTAACGATGTTATCGGGACCACCCGTGCGGTTCCAGGCACTCCATGGGTAATGATCACGAAGAGGCGGATTCAACCTTGAAGTGCAACGGGTGGGTTAATCGATTGTAACTCATT
>CAUYTY010000191.1 GCA_963575655.1 Gammaproteobacteria bacterium
CCCCTCTCCTTAACAGGAGAGGGGGAGAATTATTCCGTTGTTATGCTTAACTCCTCGACGGAACAGGCAAAAAATCTCCCTCTCTCCTGTTAAGGAGAGAGGGTCGGGGGGTGAGGTTTTGGGTTTCCGATAATGTCTAATATCTAACCTATTCTGTTTAATAGACCTTATCGGAAACCCCCTACCTAGCTCTGCCGGACAACGCAACCTCATGATTTATATTGACTGTGGTGGGTGATGAGGAGGTTTCCGATAAGGTCTATTGCCCATGTGGCTAGCAAAGAGGCCGCTGTTGTGGCGGACACGATGATTTCCTTACTCAAGCCTTTCGCTGATCATGTTCACACTATCACGACCGACAACGGCAAGGAGTTTTCTCAACATCAACGAATCGCCAAGGAACTGAATGCGGGGTTCTATTTCGCACACCCATATTCCTCTTGGGAACGTGGCGCCAATGAGAATATGAATGGACTAATCCGCCAGTTCTTTCCAAAGAAGATGAGTCTTAAATTCATCCCTGAAAAACTTATCCAGAGGGCAAAGGATTTCCTAAATCACCGGCCACGGAAATGCCTCGGGTTCAAAACTCCTTTTGAAGTGTTCAATAATGAGTTACAATCGATTAACCCACCCGTTGCACTTCAAGGTTGAATCCGCCGCTTAAGATAGAATAGTGTATAATTTTCAATCGATTATAGCAAGAATCAAAATAGACCAGTGCCCATTTACAGCATGGACACAAAACAGCTCTGTCAGCCATTGGAGGTTCTTTCCAAGTAAAGTTCTCGTTGCGCACGATAATACTTCAAAATTATGGCAGAAAGTCACCCGATACCCATGTTTGAAGAATGGCTACCGCAATATCCAGGTCTGAAACACCACCTTCTGCCCATCATGCAAAAGTAGTTAAGGAATATCTGGAGACGACAAATGGAAAGGTTAAAATATTCTTTCTTCCCACCTATTCTCCACACCTTAATCCTGTCGAGCTAGTATGGAGCAATATTAAGACACAAGGAATTGCGCGTCACCTTATTCGTAATGTGGAGGAGTTAAAAAATAAAGCTACTCAACTTTTAGAGGATTTAAAAAAATCGCCAGAGAAAGTCAGAGAACTTTTTAAAGAAGAATCCGTCCAATATGCTATTTAGCTGGAGTCCCCTAACCAACGCGCAGGTTAGTAATCCGGAGGAGAGCAGAAAACCTTCCAAAGCTATTGAGTCTCCACCCCCAAAAATTGATGTTCGTCTCCAACGAGCCTTAGATCGTTTGAGTATCTCATTTGCTACACACAAAGAGAGGAAGGAACTTTCTATGGAAAAATCCGCTAAAGTAGAAGCCGCCCGAACCAAGATAGGAGAAGAGTTTTAGAAAGAAACCGATACCAGAACAGGATAATTACTGCGAATAATGATATTATTTTCCCGTCGTCATAAAATGAAAATTCCATACTAAAATATAATGTTCTGACAAACTTTTCCATTGGTGCCTACATGCAAAAATTCCAAGCGTTGGTTATTGATGATGCGAGTATTATTCGTAACTTTATACGTGTTGGACTAGGTGTTGTCTTACCTCAGATTGAAATCCTGGAAGCATCTAATGGTCGTTTTGCACAAAACATACTAATAAGTAAACCGATTGATCTGATCCTCTGCGATTGGGAAATGCCCGAGATCGATGGCCAAGAGCTATTACTATGGATTAGAAACGACGAGTCATTGCGAGATACGCCATTTATCATGGTTACTAGTCGTGACGAGAGAAAGCATGTGATTGCTGCCTTACGTGCGGGAATCGATGGCTATGTGATAAAACCGTTCAGTATTGAAATTTTAGAGAGGCAAATTAGGGAAGTACTTACCAAACGGGGGGTGACCCTGTGAACTAACAACGTAACGATTGATGGAAATGTAACGTGGTGTTCCGACAACTAGATCGGTTTGGCGCCTACTCAGAATCTCCAGATTTCTCAAATGAACGAAACTTTATGAATGATAATCCGCAACAGCGTCCTACACATCCGTCTTTTTGGGAGGCCTTTCGTTATTGGTTGAAACTTGGATTTATCAGCTTTGGTGGACCGGCGGGACAGATCGCGGTCATGCATCAGGAGCTTGTCGAAAAACGCCGCTGGATCTCGGAATACCGTTTTCTGCACGCTTTGAACTTTTGTATGCTCCTCCCCGGACCCGAGGCGCAACAATTGACCATTTATATTGGTTGGTTACTTCATCGCACCTTGGGAGGTATTGTGGCGGGAACGTTATTTGTCTTGCCGTCCCTGGTAATTCTCATTGCATTAACCTATCTCTATATTGCCTTCGGTGATTTAAAGCTGGTACAGGGGATCTTTGTCGGAATCAAACCCGCAGTGGTGGCCATTGTGTTATTTGCTGCCTGGCGGATTGGTTCGCGTGCGCTCAAGAATTGGTTGTTATGGAGTCTTGCCACAGTTTCATTCCTGGCGATCTTTGTCTTGCGGGTTCCTTTTCCCTATATCGTTTTAGGGGCGGGGCTTTCGGGCATGGTTTGGGGGCGGCCCGCGCCCACTTTTTTTTAAGCGGGGGGGGGTGGTGGGGGGTGGGGGTGGGCGGGGGCGTGTTGCTGCGAGATGTAGGGTCCGGTGGGGGGAGGGTTGGATCGGGGAACTGATGGGTGTGAAGCTGGTTTGGTCGCTGGGCTACGGGGGGGCGAGTGTCTTTTTACTTGGGTTACTGTTCGCTGGCGTAACCCTGTTTACTGGTATCTCTTGGGTGGGTCTGGCAGAGTGGGTGGGGCGGTCAACCTGTCGATTCACGGATGGGTGGGAGGTGCATCTACGCCACGCCGTATCCAGGGCCATGGAAACTCACCAGCAGCGAGTGGCACGTCAGGCCGCCAAGGCCACCGATGTGGAGGATCTTCCCTCTCGCCAGGGGGAAGTGCGGATTGAGCCGTCACTGGGCGATATCAAGGGTGAGATTAATCTTTCCTCCGTTCCCGAATCATCCACCAAATCGACAACTCCGCCGGTGTCCTCACCAGAGCATCACCCGCTGGAAAAGTCGACCGAAGCAGTCTCGACACCTTCGCCCCAGGTCGACCGTAGCACTCGCTCCGACCATAAACGGGAGGATGACCATTCCCCCAACGTTTCGGCAGCAATCGAGGCGGGCACCAAGGCCCCGCTCGCGGGAACTCTGTTGGAACGGTCACCCGCACCAGTACCGCCCCCTGTCCCAACCGCTAATTCACCGATAAGGCCGGTAATTAGCTCAATAGCTCTTCCTGCGCCTAGCTCGATCGAGGGATCGATTGTGACACCACAGCTCCTTCTCGGTGATGATGGCGAAGAGGAGGAAGATGAAGCGGTCACGCTACCACCGTTACCTCCCGTACCTCGTTTGGATGTGGTCCGCGTAGAAGAACGCGAATCGCCTTCGTCGGCGCCCGTGCAGTCCCTACCGTCACAGCCACCGTCGCCCCGACCCGCAGCACCAATACCAGCACCAGCACCATCTCCGTCACCGCCTCGTCCTTCAACGGCACCGCCGGTTGTGGTACCAACTACACCTCCACCCCCGCAGCGCCCCTCGGACCCAACGGCAGAGGTGGTGCCACCGTCCTTGGGGTTACTCGACAGTACCGTTACTAAACGTTCCGCATCACCAGAGTTTTTGGATCAGCTCTCACGCCTAGTGGAGGCCCGCCTGGCGGACTTTAACGTGGAAGTGAAGGTCGTTGGCTACCAATCCGGCCCGGTGGTTACACGCTTTGAGCTACAACCCGCCCCCGGAGTCAAGGTCAGTCAAATCACCAACCTATCCAAGGATGTGGCGCGTTCGTTGTCCGTCATTAGTGTCCGCGTAGTTGAGGTGATCCCAGGTCGGCCCACCGTGGGACTGGAGATCCCCAACGAGCAACGCGAAGTCGTGCGTTTGGGTGAGGTCCTGCGCGCCCCAGAATATGAGCAGTGCGAGTATGCCCTTCCTCTTACCCTTGGTAAGGACATCAGCGGCAAACCGATGGTGGTAGATCTCCAACGTATGCCCCACCTGCTGGTGGCGGGGACCACCGGCTCCGGCAAATCGGTGGGGATGAATGCCATGGTGTTGAGCCTGCTCTACAAACTTCAACCCTCACAGGTACGCCTCATCATGGTGGATCCAAAGATGTTGGAGTTGTCTGTCTACCAGGGGATTCCTCATCTGCTTACCCCGGTTGTCACCGACATGAAGGAGGCTGCCAATGCCCTGCGCTGGTGTGTGGCGGAAATGGATCAGCGCTATCGATTGATGGCCTCTCTCGGGGTACGCAACATCGATGGATTCAATCGTAAGGTAAGGGACGCTATTGCCGATGGACAACCCATCATGGATTCTTTACGTCCAGTTGAGGCCGGACCCACACCTTTATCGACGTTGCCCTACATTGTGGTGCTCATCGATGAATTGGCTGACCTGATGATGGTAGTCGGTAAAAAAGTGGAGGAACTGATTGCGCGTCTGGCCCAGAAGGCCCGTGCTGCCGGTATCCACCTAATTATTGCCACTCAGCGCCCCTCGGTAGATGTCATCACCGGTCTAATCAAGGCAAATATTCCTACCCGTATCTCTTTCCAAGTCTCCTCTCGAATAGATTCTCGCACGATCCTTGATCAACAAGGGGCGGAACAACTATTGGGCCACGGTGATATGCTCTATCTGCCTCCGGGTTCTGGAATTCCCATCCGGGTGCATGGGGCCTTCGTTTCGGATCAAGAGGTGCATCGGGTAGCGGAGGATCTAAAAGAACGGGGCGCCCCCGATTATATTGACGATGTGTTGCGTGGCGGCCCACCAGAAAACGATAGCAGTGCGGCGGGCAACAGTGGTAGCGGTGAACCTGAAGGTAATCCAGAAGACGATCCACTCTTCGAAGAGGCACGCCGCATTATTGTTGAGACTCGTCGTGCCTCGGTTTCTGGTATTCAACGTCGCCTCAAGATTGGCTACAACCGCGCCGCCCGCTTGGTGGAGGTAATGGAACGTAATGGTGTGGTAGGCCCCCTGCAGGCCAATGGTGCCCGTGAGGTCCTGACACCCGCACCACCACCATCAGAATAAAACCTTGGGGTCAGGTCTTACATTCTTCATTCAAATACTTATTTTCCGTTTGTTTTGTTGTTTGGTTACACTCACACAAAAATACTCGCCCAATCGAATTAAAGTGGCAGAGCATAGATGAAGAATGTAAGACCTGACCTCGGTGTTTCCTTTCTCCTATTATTTTTATCCCTGACCGTTACTGTCTCAAGCAGTTTTGCGCGAGAAACTAGCGGTTACGGTCACTACGCGCCAAGCGCGTATTCCAATAAGGTGGTTCTACTCGACTGGAACACGCCGGACGGCCTATCACGACTGGTACATGCCAGTTACACCACTGATTTCTACCAACTTGCACATCACTATCAACCGCAACAGAACGGACTCTATTGCGGTGTTGCCTCGTCAGTGATTGTGCTCAATGCGTTGCGCGCTGGTCGTCGTGAGATCCCTAGCCAGCAAACTCAGGAAATATCGGTTCCGCCAATTTGGGGGGGAGGTTCCATCCCCTATACGTTATATGCACAGGCCAGTTTCTTTGATGAGCACACGGAGCAGGTGAAACCGCGTGCCGTTGTCGAATTTCGGGCGAACGCTGCTGATGGAAAACCTAACCCCGGCCTAATGCTACAAGAACTCCGCGACATGCTCGAAGCACACGGTGTTGATGCCAGGGCACAGTACGCAGACGCCGACGAAATGGCAGGGGTTGTGCTCTTTCGCGAGGTGCTACGCGCAACCTTGGGGGAATCAGAACACTTTCTGATAGTGAACTACGATAGCCAGAAAATTGGCCAAGCTGGGGGAGGACATATCTCGCCTCTCGGCGCCTATGACAGCGCGAGCGATTCTGTTTTAATCCTTGACGTTTCCGGCCAGTTCAATCCGTGGGTATGGACGCCTGTCCGTGACCTTTACCTAGCCATGCACACTCAGGACGGTGCGAAATACCGTGGGTGGGTGGTTGTCAGCGAGGGATCAACTCCCTTGACAAATACCGGTCATCCTGAATAACTACGTCAATGGCGTGGTGGCATATCTTCTTGCCACTACGAAAACCTCAACCAAGTGAGAATCTAAATTATATGGGATACCATTTCGCTATGCGTCGCATTGGTCATTCGTCTGCGTTTTTTCTATTGCTGGCAATTTTTACCATCCTGCAATGGAACTCTGCACAGGCCGAGGTAAGTGATTCGCTACACGCTTTTTTGAAGGACCTCCATAACCTGCGTGCTGATTTCCAGCAAACCGAGTATGACGAACACCACAACGAGGTACGTCAGAGTCAAGGCACCCTGCATCTGCAACGACCAGGGCGTTTCCGCTGGGAATACCAAACCCCCTATCTTCAAACGATTGTCTCTGATAGCGCGCAAGTCTGGTTTTACGACCCCGATCTGGCACAGGTAACGGTTAAACCCTACGATCGTGCCCTCGCCAACAGTCCTGCCTTATTATTAAGCTCCGATGAGCCGCTGGAGAATAACTTCCAATTGGTGGAGACTGGAACGCGGGTCGATCTGCAGTGGGTTGAGTTGCGCCCTAAAAAACCTGAAACTGGTTTCGTAAAGGCCGAGTTGGGTTTCATGGGAAAGGAATTGCGCGCCATGGAATTGATTGACAACTTTGGACAGACCACGAATCTGAAATTCTTCAATCTCCAACGCAACCTTTCACTCACCGCAGAGCTTTTTCACTTTTCCCCCCCACCCGGGGTAGATGTCATCGGTGAGAAACACTAGGCCGTTGGGTTACTTATTTTCGTTATGGCATCGGCCTGGGCACGATCAATAGATTCCTCGACGGTCAGACCAGATTCTAGGGAGGCCATACCGCAAAAGAAGGTGGCGGTTACCTTCGATGCGCTCTTTTTATCCAAAACGATGGTTTGATTAGCCAGCGTAGTACGTAATCGCTCTACCACCATACCTGCCGTAGCAAGGGAGACATTAGTCAAAACCACCATGAACACCTCCTCACTGCTCCGAACTATCATATCTCCAACCCGCAGATGAGTGGCCAAGAAGTGGGCAAAGCTCGCGACGAATTGATCTTCTGCTGCCTTACCGTAATTCGCACAGATCTGTGGAAGGTGTTCCAGATTCAGGAGGCACACCACACCGTTCATCTGCTGAGTTTCTAGCGACTCCTTATACTGATGCAGTCGGGGGAGTAATCTGCGTTGCTCGGTGATATGGGTTAAGGCATCCACATGGAGAAGAAACCCGTTGAGTTCGGTCTCCAAAACACACACCAAGTCGCGAAACTCTTCCCTCAATTCCAGAAAATTATCGTATTCCGCTAAGAATATTGGTTCATGGATGACACCCTTCTGTAACAAACACCGTGCCATTTCGTGCATACCAACATGCAACTGCTCGATCTGTTTTGCGATGGGGAATCGTTCCAGATAACGAGATGCCTGATAATACCATCGACCAAATTTACAGTGGCGGTGGGCATCCTCAGATGTTTGATGGTCATCCAGAGGCAACTGGCAGATAATGGCGCGGTGCCAATTTATCAACCAGAGATTATGATCCTGCACCGCCAGTGCTAAATTCTGCAAGATATCCTGAAGTTCTTCACGATTGGGATTTATGATTGACATCGGATCGGCCGTTGCAATTAAATCTGGCTGAGGAAATAATGTCAACTAACCATCTGGTTAGTAACGTGCTACTAATCCTATCAAGATCAGAGGTGAATAACAATAAACCAACAGCTAACCCAAGTCGCTCGCTGATGATGTTTGTCTAAAGTTAAAACTTCGGGTTTGAATTCGCCGGCAATATTCGCAACTGGGATTACACTAACCTCTTGGTAGCCGCACAGCGTCAAGTCGTGCGCTCTCTTTTCTGTTCGAAACTAGGCGCAGGAGGGGCGTTTAGTGAGTTTCCTTTGTAATGTGCGTCGATGCATACCGAGGCGTCGTGCGGTCTCAGAGATATTCCCATTACATTCAATGAGTACACGCTGGATATGTTCCCATTCAACACACGCTACGGATAACGGTTTCTGGGCGATTTCAGCAGTTGCATCGCCCTGATCTCGGTGTAACGCATCAAGGATTTGGTCGGCATCCGCTGGCTTGGTAAGATAATACACAGCGCCAAGTTTGATAGTTTCGACCGCCGTCGCGATTGATGCATATCCCGTCAAAACTACTATCCGAGTATTTTCATCGAATTGGTTCAACTTTTTTACGAGTTCGAGACCCGAAGGTCCTGGCATTCTGAGATCCACGACTGCGTATTCGGGCGAATCAATTTCTACCAGTTTAAAACCCTCATTCACATCGTGCGCCACACGTACATCAAAGCCACGTGCTTCGAATGCTTCACGTAATACTACGGTAAAGATTCGATCGTCGTCGACCAACAGAATGCTCGGGCGATCATTATCACCATCATCGATTTCTGTCATGCGGGCACACCTTGATGGTGGTTAGGGGAAGCGTCAGGTGACAAAGCACACCACCGCCTGCGCGGTTCATGAGTTGTACGGTCCCGTTGAAGCGCGACAACGTCGTATAGGTAAGGAAAAGTCCAAGTCCGAGTCCCCTGTCTGGACTTTTGGTGCTAATGAACACCTCCCCGACCGATGTTTGAACCTCCGGGGCGAGGCCCGGTCCACGATCGGCGATATTAAGTGTCAATTCGTCATCATTCCACTCTCCCTCCACCTCCACCTGCTCAGGGGAAACATCAGCGGCATTATTGAGAATATTGGTTATGGCCTGAGTGAGCGTTTGCTCGGCAACAATCCAGGGCACGCCTCCAGCGCTGCCAAATCGCGCACCAAATCGCTTATGGACCTTGATTCCCGGACGAATGCTTAACCATTTCTGAATAATCTCGTCAAGCCAGGCATCCAGCGGCATGCTCGCGCCGCCTTCGGCACGTATTTCACCGGTGGTTGCCGAGAGCGACGCAAGGATTTCTTTACAACGAGTAAGCTGATTACGTAGGACTTCAAGTTTTTCGGTTGATATCGATTTATTCGGCGTGAGATCTTTGAGCAGTACGGCCATGGTTGAAAGTGGCGTACCGAGTTCATGTGCCGCGCCGGTAGCGAGGATTCCGAGTGCGAGCACGCGTTCCTGATTAATCTCACGTTCGCGTATCTTGGCCATGAGATGGTCTCGCTCACGCAACGTGGCGCTCATGCGTGCCGCGAAACCCGCGATCAAACCAGCTGCGAGGACGAAACCGAGCCACATGCCGAGTACATGCAATCCGAAATCATACGTGTGCCCAACGTGACTCTGTGGTAGGGATACGAAGTAAAACAGCAGTGCTGTATAGCATGCGGTCGTAAGACCGGCCAACGCCCAGGCATAGATCGCCGGCAAGGCCACCGTGGCAAAGGCAAGTGGTAGCAGAAACAGCGTGACAAATGGATTGGTTCCGCCACCCGTGAAATAGTAGAGCCCGGCCAATGCGGCCACATCCATGGTGAGCTGCGCCAGTAACTCGCCTTCGCGCACCATTATCGGTAGACGTAAGCGCCACAAGGTGATAAGGGAAAGTATCGCCATGCCCACGAGAATCAGTGACAACGGTAGCAACGGTAGCGGCAAATCAAGCCTCACGACGGCTACCCACGCCGCTGCGCTATGCCCGGCAATGGCAATAGCGCGAATTATAACCAGTCGCCGTAGGTTGATGGCAGTAGAATTCGGTAGCGTGGATTCTGTATTTGACACCAATAACACCTTCTATAATTTAACTCGCCAAGAAATATTTGGTCGTTATTTATTCACATAAATTCTCTCTCTGTGACATAAACACAAGTGACCATTAATAGCTTGCGATAGCATTTTTATATGCCTAGTTTTTCATGATTTTGTGGTAGATGCAATCAAGCTTGCCCGAATATAGTGGACCCGAAGAAACAAGGGCGGTCATGTTACCATAGCATACTGATATTCCGCTTTAGCTGTGGCAATTTTCTGTAACCCAGATCTAAAGCGGGTGGACGAGTGAGTTACTCGTATCGTTGACGATAACCAGGCTAATCAAGTGTGACAATTTGCCGCGCGACATTATGCCGTATTTACTTCGCCAGTACCCTCACATAATATCCTCCTCGCTAGTGAATCGATTTTTCTTGATTATTTAATAAAATTTCAGTCCATCCATTTTTCACGAGGCTTCGTATGACAGTTAAATATTTGATGAGCGGTCTTGCTTTGATGGCCTCTGGTTTATTGAGTGCTACTGGTTATGCCGCTACCATGCCAGAATCGATCACGAGCTTTAATGATAACGCTGGCCCTAGCATTTTCTCAGTTAAGAGCAAGAGTTGGCGTGACCCCGCGTTTGGGAATTTGGGTTGGACTCACCATTCACAATGGGGTTCCATCAAAGCAAGTAAAGGACAGATTATCACCATCAGAATCGTGTCACAGGTGAATGGCATCCATCCCGGCTGCTCTGTTTGGCGCCGTGGCACACTGGATACCGCGCCAAATCGATATGTACAGGATCACTTCTATCCCCAACGGGACGGTGTTTATAAAATCGGTGCGACCGATGAGAGTACCGGTGCTGAATTAGGTAATATCATTATGCCTATCGTGGTCTACGGTTACGACCTGGATGGCAACACAAAAAGCATACCTGCCCTAAATGCTCTTCATGATGGTGTTCCTGGAAAATTAGTTTTGAAATTCAAGGCACCTGCGACGGCCCTTTACCAATTTGTTGTTGGTGGTTTCAACCCAGATACGGGCGTAGACAATACCGTCAAGCATAATGTCGAAGTTAAGGTAATGGTAACCGGTCCCTAAACTATTGTTATCTTATTCTGTGGCGAGTCTTCACGCATTCCTGATATTTCTCAGGAATGCGTCTTTTTATGGAGACGGGGACGCATATATGAAAAAGAATATATTCCATTTATTTATGTTATTGGCATTAACCCTCTGGTTCGACGGGAAGGCAATGTCGCATAACTTAACGCCACCCTCGTTGCAGGGAGTGAGTGTTCCGCGAACACCGGGATTACTAGATGGTGATACACCCATTGTGACCAATAAATCTGCCGCCATTCAATTGGGAAAAGCTCTTTTTTGGGATATGAATGTTGGTGTGGATGGTATTGCTTGTGCGTCATGCCACTTTCATGCCGGCGCGGATGGACGCTTCAGAAATCAATTGGCGCCGGGACTGTTGCATAAAGGTGCTGGGAGCCGATTGACATTTTCTGTGACGGCTTCTAGTGGTAGCGGTGGACTGAATTATCAAATAAAAGCGGATGACTTTCCATTTTATCAATTAAGCGATTCGTCCAACAAAGACTCAGACGTGCTATTTGAAACAGATGATGTCTTTGCCTCTGCGGGAACCTTTTTGGCAAAATTCAGGGGGCAAGGGGCTAACGGAAATGAAAATTGTCGTTCCGTGCCGGATTCTATCTTTCATGTGGGAGATTTGAATGTTCGACAAGTAACCAATCGGCAAGCGCCGAGCGTGATTAACGCTGCGTTTAGTTTTCGTAATTTCTGGGATGGTCGCGCCAATAACATTTTCAATGGTGTTTCCCCTTATGGTGAGAGGGATTTGAATGCTCGGCTTTGGTTTATGGAAAATGATGGGAGTGTCGTTAGAAAGTTAATACGATTGGAAAATTCTGCCTTGGCTTCCCAGGCAATGTCCCCACCATTAAGCGGCGTTGAAATGTCTTGTGGGCAGCGCACATTTCCCGATATCGCTCATAAGTTATTGAGTCGATATGCACTAGAAAATCAAAGAGTGCATTCCGAGGATGGCGTGCTGGCCAATCTCAGGAATGAATCAGGTAAAGGGTTGAGAAAGACATATAGCGATTTGATCAAAGACGCATTCGCACAAGGATTTTGGGCAAGTCCAGGTGATTTTTATGATCCAGTCAATAGCAATAATGGACATAGCAAGAATGGACCGTATACACACATGGAGGTGAATTTTTCCTTATTCTTTGGTATCGCGCTACAACTGTACCAGCAAACCCTAATTTCTGATAAGACGCCCTTTGATACCCCACGTCTGCCTGGTGATCCAAAAATCCCGGAAGGATTGAATGCCAAGCAAAAAGCGGGACTACGTGTATTTCTTGATGCGCATTGCGTAGTCTGTCACAAGGGACCAACCTTATCTGCGGCGGCACATCCAGATATTTATACAACATCGAATAATTTTGCGACATTGCGTCTAGTAAATCGCAAGACTCTGAATGGATCCTTTACCGGCAGTGGTGTTGCTCAGGGAATTATGGACGAAGGTTATTTTAATACCAGTGTGACTCCGACGAGTCATGATATTGGAATAGGTGGTTATGATCCATTCGGTAATCCAGTGTCTTTTACCCAGCAATATATGCAGACATTATTAAGCAAGGTCGCTATGGTGGATCCGGTAGAGGTTTACTCTTGCGAATTAGATAATTCATTCGCAATGGATTTTAATGACAATGAATTAGTTGATGATCTTGCGGTTATTAATAAATGTGGAGTTCGGTCCATCTATGCGAAAATACCGAAACCTTCGCTGTTGGAGGCGGAGATCAGAAAGGGAAGGAGAGGTCGAATTATAACAGCGGTCAACGGCGCATTTAAGGTTCCTTCCTTACGAAATGTTGAGTTGACTGGTCCTTATATGCATAATGGTGGTATGCTAACTTTGGAGCAAGTCGTAGAGTTTTATTTTCGCGGTGGCAATTTCAATAATCCGCACCATTTTGCGACGTTAGTGTTTCGCCAAGATTTTACTGATGAAGATAAGGCTAATTTAGTTGAATTTCTTAAGGCTCTAACGGATGAACGAGTACGTTGGGAAAAAGCGCCTTTCGATCATCCGCAATTGTTGGTCCCCCATGGACACAAGGAGACACCAGACCCCAACGATCCTACACGCGCGGAGGATTTGTTCCTAACCATACCAGCTATTGGTAGGTATGGGCGGAGTGCCGCCTTGGGACCAATTAAAGCATTCCACGAATATCTGGAGCATTAATCTCCATTTCCGTAAGGAAGAGTATATTTTTGATCCGGAGCGGATAGGCATCAAACTTTTATTTCACCTAGGTCGATATCGACCATTTAATTTTGCTAGAGGATTCTTGTGAACTACTGCCACAATCGTCTATTTTTCAGAAAGTTATTACCTATAGCCTTCCTGATGACAGCAACACTTGACGCGAATGCCTCTTGTGGATCAGGATTTTGTACCTTGAATACCCACTGGAACACACAGGGAGCGACGAATAACGAGGGATTCAGCCTTGATTTGCGTTACTCGCAAGCCACTGCCGATGTTTTACGTTCCGGTGATAGAAAAGTTAGTGCAGATGCGCCATCCGGTAGTGATTCGGAAATAGAAAATAAGCGCACGATCTTGCGATTACTAACGTTGGACCTCGATTACTCGCTCAGTGCGCGTTGGAATATTGGGATTAATATTCCATTAGTCGCGCGCGATCACACGCATACCTTCGACTCATCTGGCAGCGGTCCTTTTGAGCAGCAAGGAAAGTTCACCGAGGTGGGTGATATTCGTCTCATGGGGAAATACAAATTTGATGGAGGCACCCTAAATTCTGGTGATGGTATACGTTTTGGCATCAAACTACCCAGCGGAGTGACCGACAAAACTATGACGCCACCTGACCCTGCGGATCCAACCACTCCTTACAAATTAGAGCGATCCGCCCAACCGGGTACAGGCAGTACCGATCTCATTCTTGGATTTTACCATTTTGGCCGGATATCTAAGACCAACTGGGGTTGGTTTTTCAGTGCCCAAGTACAGAATGCGATTCAAACAAGTGATCACTATCGTCCGGGTACACAAGAAAATATTGACCTTGGAGCTAACTATGCCTGGTCGCATAATCTAAATGGATATCTACAGATCAATTTCCAACATCAGCGGCGTGATTCAGATCTCAATGCCAATCAAGCATCCGGTGGGTATTCGCTTAATTTGAGTCCAGGTCTAGCATATACCATTGGCGAGAAAACACGGGTCTACGGATTCATACAAGTACCCATTCTGCAGCATGTCAATTCCGACCCATCCGATACCGCGTCAGCACAATTAACCGCACCTTGGTCGTTGTCAGTGGGGATCAATCATTGGTTTTGACTACCTTGCCTCAATGGTAATTAACCCAGGTTGCTACCTATGCGGTGAGAAACGAAAAAGCCCCTCTCCCGGAGGGAGAGGGGAGAAAAGCGCGCTAGGTAGCAACTTGGGTTAATTAACTGATGTTGAATATATAGCAAAGCCATTATAAAGTGATTAAACCCATGACATATTCAATTGATTTCCGTCGCAAAGTGCTCGCCATACAAGAACAAGAACAGCTCACCTACGCAGAAATCGCAAGCCGCTTTGGAATTGGGATTGCCACTTTGACGCGTTGGCGTTCACGCCTGGAGCCAAAACTAACTCGAGACAAACCCGCCACGAAAATTAATAGGGAATCGCTGGCGCGTGATGCTGAAATGCACCCTGACGCCTATCAATTCGAGCGAGCTAAACGTTTAGGGGTGAGTAGGAGCGGCATTGGTCAAGCATTAAAACGCATGAGAATCAGCTATAAGAAAAAAACACTATCACACCCAAAAGCAAATGAAGAGAAGAGAACAGCCTTTCAAGAGCGAATGGAAGTATATGAAACAGAAGGGAGAAGCATAGTTTTTATCGATGAGGCTGGATTCGCGGTGGATATGCCACGCCGCAATGGCTACGCGCCGATTGGCAAGCAAGATTGGAATGCTAAAGGGCGAGTGAACGCCATTGGAGCGTTGATTGGTATGTGTAACGCTCTTTACCGGAACCATCAATAGTAATGTGTTTTACTCTTGGATCACCCAAGATTTACTCCCAAAACTTCCTCCCAATTGCGTTCTTGTGATGGATAACGCAACTTTCCAATTCAAAAATCCATCAAAAATGCGGGCCATATTCTGGAATATTTACCACCTTATTCACCAGATTTCAATCCCATCGAACATAAGTGGGCGCAATTAAAGGCGATTGACAAAAGAGAACGCCGTACTACCGAGGAAGTCTTCGCAAATTATGCGTAATCATTTTATGGTGGCTTTGCTATATTTTCGAATCAGCAAGCTCCCGCCTTTACCCCAACCCCCTATTTCTTCGAGATAGGGGGGGCGTTTCCTTGGCAGAAGCGTGGCAACGATGCGTAAGAATGGGGGCACAGTTTAGGCGGATAGCCTATTAGGGAGAGTTCGAAAGGGGAGGGGCGATTTTAGTCGGTGGCAATGTTGGCATGACCTGAGCAGGAAACATGATTGGGGTGTGGCGAACCATCCAGGCGAAGTGCAGTTAATTGACCTCCCCACACACAACCACTATCCAAGGCGTAGATACCGGCTTGGTGATGGTAACCTAGTGCCGACCAATGGCCGAAAATAACCGTCTCCTCCAGACTACGGCGCCCTGGAACTAAATACCAAGGGATATAAATAGGCGGTTGGCTGCCCGGCGGACCTTTGTATTCTAGGTTGAGCCGTCCGCTCTTGGTGCAGAAGCGTAGACGGGTAAAGCAATTGGAGATAAAGCGTAGACGCTCCCAACCCGACAGTTGTTCAGACCAGCAATCTGGATGATTGCCGTACATGTGTCTAAAAAATACCCGTCGCTCCGCTCCCCGTAATACCTCCTGAAGTTCATTGGCACAGGCTTGGGCCTGAGCAAGATCCCACTGGGGTGGTAGCCCGGCATGAACCATAGTCATGCGAAGTTGCGGGTCATAATGTAGCAATGGGCGGTGACAAAGCCATTCCAGCAATTCCTCGCGATCCGGGGCATGGAGTACGTCGTCGAAGGTGTCTTTGTGACGGATATGGTCTTGATGGTGGGCCACAGCCAATAGATGCAGGTCGTGGTTACCGAGTACGGTGATGGCGGCCTCCCCTAGGTCGCGGATCAGGCGCAATACCGCAACCGAGGCCGGGCCGCGATTGACTAGGTCGCCGACCAACCATAGGCGGTCGCGTGACGGATCAAAGGAAAGATGATCGAGGAGTCGTTGCAGGGAGGCGTAGCACCCCTGAAGGTCACCAATGGCGTAGACGGCCAAGACGCTACGCCTTATCTAATGAAGGGTATGGGGGACAGACATATTAAAAGCGGGGATATTGGCGTCAAATTCTACCCCATCGTCCGCCATCAGGTGGTAGCTGCCGTACATGCTTCCCACAGAGGTCTCCAACAGGGCACCGCTGGTGTATTGAAAACTTTCCCCTGGGCGGAGGTACGGTTGCTCTCCCACGACCCCCTGACCACGCACCTCTTGGACCTTACCGGTGGCATCGGTAACGATCCAGTGACGGGAGAGGAGCCGGGCCGAGATGTTGCCCTCGTTACGAATGATTACGGTGTAGGCAAAGACGAAGCGCGATATGGCGGGAAAGGATTGCTCTGGGATGTAGGTACTCTGAACCTCAATGTGGAGGTTGTAGTGTGGTTGTTCTTTCATGGCGAAAACTCAATTGGGAAGGGGGCACGAAAAAAGTAGGAGAACATTGAAACAAGGACCTATCTCGACTACCATGGTCGGGTTTATAACGCTACGTGAGGTGTGACATGGGCAGCTTGGTTTTAATGGTTTGGCAGGAGACCCTGGAGGCTGCCCTGGTCGCGCTGCTCTCCCTCTCTGAAGTGGTCTACGCCGCTGATCTGCCTACCTATACCATGGTAGCACAGGCCGGGCAACTCACCCCGAAAACTCTAGAAGTCGCTGCCGATCAAAAGTTTAAGATCGTCGTTCACAACCTAGGCACGGACAACATCGGATTCGAGGGTTTGCCATTGCGCACTGACAAGGTGATCGCGGCAGGGGGCGAGTCCTCGCTGGTTATTACCGCCCTCCCGCAAGGTGAATACGATTTCTTCGACCGATATCACATCGCTAACGGTCATGGGCGCATTATCGCACGCTAATTTCCAGGCTGTGCCAATTAGCAGAATGTGGTTTACACTGCACATAATTAAAGAAACGGGCACCTCTGTGGTGCCCGTTTCTTTTTATTCACTCCATGGTTCCTGCCGCACTGAGATCAATCGTCGCTGCCGAGGACCCCTAAGATTTGTAATAGGCTGGTGAACAGATTGTAGATGCTCACATAGAGCCCGATGGTGGCCATAATATAGTTATCCTCACCGCCATGGATCATCGCGCTGGTCTGATACAAAATGAAACCAGACATCAACAGGATGAACATTGCGGATACCGCCAACGAAAGCGCCGGGATTTGGAAGAAAATGGCGCCCAATCCGGCGAGAAAGGCCACTAGGATACCCACCATCAGGAATCCTCCCATGAAGCTGAAATCTTTGCGGCTGCTCAGGGCATAGGTTGACAGTCCGAGGAAGATCGCACCAGTACCCCCCATAGCCGTACCTACGATTTGAGCCCCGTTGGCGAGCTTCAGATAAAACCCGATGATCGGGCCAAGCGTATAACCCATAAAACCGGTCAGCGCAAAGATTGCGATCAAACCCGCCGCACTGTTGCGTAGAGATTGGGTGACAAACAGTAGCCCCCAATACCCGAGTAGTACCATCCACCACGGCAGCAGCGGAGCGCGGGTAAGTACTGCAAAGGTTGCCGTGGCGGCGCTAAACAGCAGCGTCATCGACAACAGCATATAGGTGTTGCGAATCAATTTGTTAGTAGCGAGCATGGCCTGTGGGGCGCTGCTCATGGTGTAGCTGTTGTTGCGCATAAATAAGCCTCCTTCCTTTTGTGATTTTACGATACAACGTTTGCAGAGTTAACGGGATGTCCAAAACAAGGATAACGGCCTCGTATCTTGCGTCAAGCGGTGGCTGTGCTGACGATTCTACGGTATGCTGCACTCCTCGTTGGGAACCTTACTTACCCCATCGCCTTCACCCATCCATATGGGGGAGGGTGTCCGAGTAGTCAAGCGTTTGTGGTGCTTTGCACTAGATGCCTGAAAAGGCAGGGGTGATGCGGTTATTATAATCTATTCGGAGAGGTGGCTGAGCGGTCTAAAGCGGCGGTCTTGAAAACCGTTGGGGCGCGAGCCCCCGGGGGTTCGAATCCCTCCTTCTCCGCCAACTATTACTCTATTGATTGGTCCCAGTCGATGGATTGTCTCGGGTTGTCACGGTTTTGTCTCCCTCCCTCCTGTAGTCTTCGGGCATAGCAGCGAGAACCTTTAATTTTCTGCCCTGTCCGAAAGCGTGTTGTCCATTCATGATCCCCGAACTCGGTAGCTACGCCCTCATTCTTTCCCTATGTTTGGCCCTGGTGCAGGGGATTTTTCCCCTGGTGGGAGCTGCTCGTGGCCATCGTACCTGGATGGCATTGGCCTACACCGCGAGCCGTGGCCAATTCGGATTTCTATTGATTGCCATGACGTGTCTCGCCTGGTCGTTCGTTCAGAATGACTTTACGGTAGAGTACGTGGCACAGAATTCTAATCTGGCGCTTCCGCTGCACTACCGTCTTTCTGCGGTATGGGGTGGGCATGAGGGGTCTTTGTTGTTGTGGGCCTTCATGCTGGGAGGCTGGACGTTAGCAGTAGGTTTGTCGGGTCGAGGCCTCCCTGCTGAATTTCGTGCCCGTGTATTGGGAGTGATGGGGCTGGTGAGTGCCGGCTTCCTGATGTTCATGCTCTTTACCTCCAATCCCTTTGGACGTATCAGTCCATCCAATCTACCTGCGGGATTTGAGGGGCGTGACCTAAATCCATTGCTGCAAGACCCCGGTCTGATTATTCATCCACCAATGTTGTATCTAGGCTATGTAGGTTTTGCCGTAGCCTTTGCCTTTGCCATCGCTGCCTTGTTGGGGGGACGATTAGACGCCGCCTGGGCGCGTTGGTCGCGACCCTGGACCTTGGCCGCCTGGGTATTTCTAACACTGGGAATTACCATTGGCTCGTTCTGGGCTTATTATGAATTGGGCTGGGGTGGCTGGTGGTTTTGGGACCCGGTAGAAAATGCCTCGTTTATGCCTTGGTTGGTAGGTACCGCCTTGCTCCATTCCCTGGCGGTGACCGAAAAACGCGGCGAATTTCGTTCCTGGACCTTGTTATTGGCAATCTCCGCCTTCTCATTAAGCCTGCTTGGGACTTTTCTAGTACGTTCTGGGGTATTAACCTCAGTCCATGCCTTCGCTGCGGATCCACGGCGTGGGGTTTTCATCTTGCTCTTCCTCGCGGCGGTGGTGGGTAGTTCGCTGCTATTGTATGCGGTGCGCGGACCACATCTGGGACGACAGCGTGGCGTTGGTTTTTCGCTGGTATCGCGAGAAGCGGCCCTGCTCGCCAATAATGTGCTATTGGTAGTAGCTACGGCCACTATTCTATTGGGGACCTTGTACCCGTTGATCCTAGATGCTTTGGATTTGGGCAAGATTTCGGTCGGTCCACCTTATTTCTCGTCAGTCTTTGTACCGTTGATGGTCCCATTGATCTTCCTTATGGGGGTGGGGTCCTTGATTCGTTGGCGGCGCATGGCCTGGATTGATCTGGTGCTACGGTTGCGTTGGACCGCAATTGTGGCCATCTTAGTTGCGGTGGGGGGGCCGATATTGGCGGGACAGTGGACGCCAATGGTGAGTCTGGGACTGTGGCTCGCCTTGTGGGTAATTGCCGCCACCCTCGAAACGTTAGAGGTGCGGGTACGAACCATCGGTCGTTGGGATATCTCCGAGGGATTGCGGGCCGTACCTTTGGGGGTGTGGGGGATGAGTTTTGCCCATTGTGGCGTTGGGATCTTCATCATCGGGGTGACCCTTTCCGGTGGCTACAGCGAGGAGCGTGAGGTACGTCTTGCGCCGGGTCAATCGATCACTATCTCTGGCTATGAATTCCGCTTCGATGGTGTTTCTCAGCAGGAGGGAGCTAATTACGTCGCCCAGCAAGGTACGGTAACGGTGACAAATACTCGTGGTAGAACTTGGGTTCTGTATCCAGAAAAACGGGTCTATCGTATTCAAACCATGCCGATGACCGAGGCCGCTATTGATTATGGCCTGCTCCGTCACCTCTATGTCGCCTTAGGAGAATCAGTAAGTGGTGGGGCGTGGAGCCTGCGGCTATATGTCAAACCTTTCGTAGGTTGGATCTGGTTGGGGGCATTGGTAATGGCCTTAGGCGGGGTGTTGGCTGCGGCTGATCGTCGTTATCGATTACCTTTATGACACAGGGTTAATGAACAATGTGAGAGCTAAGTGTCGTTTAGATTAAGGGAAGCTGGCAATTACCAACCTGTTTGTGGAATGTAAGATGAATCATCGCCTAATCCCTTTTGCTATTTTCGCCGTGTTAGTAGTTTTCCTTGGCGTGGGATTGCGTCTCGATCCGCGTGAGGTGCCTTCACCGCTGGTGGGTAAGCCTGCCCCAGATTTCCACTTACCCACGTTGAAGGATCCGAACACCATGTTGAGTAGGCAGGACTTATTGGGCAAGGTTTATTTGCTCAATGTTTGGGCCTCATGGTGCGTTTCCTGCCGGCAAGAACACCCGCTGTTGGTGGACGCCACGCGAAAAAGTCTGTTGGAGATCTACGGGTTAAACTACAAGGACCAGAGGGAGGCCGCTTTGCGTTGGCTGGCTGATTTTGGTAATCCCTACCGTGCGGTGGTGGTCGATGAGGATGGTCGAACCGGTATCAATTACGGGGTCTATGGCGTGCCCGAGAGTTATTTAATCGACAAGAAAGGCGTGATTCGCTACAAATATATCGGTCCCTTGACTCCAGATAAGATTGAGGGTCACTTGGTGCCTCTTGTGAGAAGTCTTGCTAGTGAGAATTAAGCAAGAATCGCGATGAAATACTCTCCTCTTCCTTGGTGATTATCTATGACTGGCGACCAAAAGATGTCAGAGCTGCGCCGTCACCTTCAGGATCTGCGCTTAGAATCCCGTGACTTGGACGCAACTATCGCACGCCTGAGCGTAGACCCCATGCAGGATCAGCTCCGATTGTACCGCAGCAAAAAACGCAAGCTGCAAGTTAAGGACATCATTACCCGTCTGGAAAGTCAACTCATCCCTGACCTTGATGCTTGATGCTTGATTGCGTTAGGTGTCTATTTCTTTACTAATCCAAGCTGGGCTACCAGCGTAAAGCACGAGAGTTGAGCTGAGCACCTTTTTGCGAAGCCCAACTTGAAACACGAGCAATTCGCGGAAAATTATATTGATCTTCCTTCGTCGGCCCACAGCCTACGCGCTCATAGCTACCGCGAACACTGATTCATTGTGAAGCAGGAGGCCATTGATTGTGGGGAGGGAATTTAATGTCGTGCGTTGTAATTAATCTGTGCAACAGTGCCAGGGATTCTCATAATGAGTTGCTGCGAGTGCGACTTTTCATTCCCCCTCCCGTTGGGAGGGGGAAGCACGGTTACTGTTTTAGTAAGGCATCAGGGTCAGCCTCACGCAAAACGCAGTGATTAGTAATGCGAGTTCCGGGACGGATGGTAGCCATTGCTGGGCAATAGCGTTCTTCGGAGAGTTGAATTGCGCGTTGTACTCGTTTTTCGTCAAGGCTGAATCCAGTTACCAAGTATTCGATGTGGACCTCGACGAATTTTTTGGGGTGTTCTTCGGCATCCTGGCTGGTAACTTTGACCTGAAGCCCAGTAACTTTTTGTTGCATCTTGCGTAGGATAGAGATTACGTCCATGGCCGTGCAGCCAGCAACACCGGCGGCTACCAATTCCATTGGACGGGCTCCCGTGCCACGTCCTCCGGTCTCAGGGTTACCAGAGTCGACCATCAGGGTATGTTTGCTACCGGTCTCTACCGCAAACTGCATACCACTGACCAAAGTAACAGTGGCTTGGGTCATGGGGGTAATTCCTCGCTGGTTGGAAGGGGAGCCCCATAATACCGCGACACACCAGAACTTTGCATCTTAAACCAACGGTATTACTACAGAATTCGTTACTTGAAATCAGTTTTCAGGCAGTTGTGCTTTTGCAGCCCTTCGGGCTGCAAAAGCAGTCATTCAAAAGCTAGATGCGTTTGTTTTAAGGCGTCGGGACGCAGGTTGATTTTGGCAGTTGGTTACCCATTCCCGGCCCTATTTGATTCGGACTGGGAATATTTTGTTGGCAGGTGGGGCAGTAGCCGTGCCAATAACTCTGCGGAGGACCATAACCAGGGGCATAGCTATAGCCATAGTCGTAGGAATAACCGGGACCATAGTTATAACCACTCTGCCAGCTCCAGGATTGCGGGTTTTGCCCTCCCCAATAGTTATAGGAGGTCGTCGGGGCCTGTTTCTGAATCTGGGCCTGCATTTGGGTCTGAATCTGCGCGGCTTGTTTGGCGGCTCGCTCCTGCATTTGGCGTTGTTGTTCGGCCATATAGGCCCAACGTTCTTCCGGGGTACGGGCGCTCATGATGCGGCGATTCTGTTCTTGCCACTCTTCAGGGGTCATGAGTTGACCGCCGCCCATTACTAGGGCGGGGTCTCCTGATACTGCCGGCGTGGCTGCCGCAGGAGTTTTTGGGGCGGTATTGGGTGTCAACGCTGATTCTTCCGCGATGGCTACCCCCTGAACCGCAAGCGACAAAAGACCGGCGGCGGTTACGTTCATTAATATCGTGTTATTCATTTCACACTCCCTCATTCTGAATTTAATGATGGTTGAATTAAACCATAGGTAGCAACCGGAGTTTATTTAGCAAACACTTCGTCAGAAAAAGCCACTTACTCCTGCCGCTACTAGGGCCTCCCGCAAGAAAGAGACAATCTCATTCAGGGGGAGATCTCGTGATTGGTTCTCGGGTCGGCCACGGTATTCGACCGTAGCGGCGTCTAATCCGCGATCACTCATTACCAAGCGGTGTGGAATACCGATAAGTTCCGCATCGGCAAACATGACCCCCGGACGTAATCCACGATCATCAAACAATACCTCAATGCCGACCGAGCGTAGCTCATTGTAGAGGCGTTCGGCGGCTTGGGCCAGACGGATCGAGCGGTGCATGTTGATCGGGATCAGCACGACATGGAAGGGGGCAATGGTGGCCGGCCAGAGGATTCCACGCTCGTCATTGTTCTGTTCGATAGCGGCGGCGACGATACGGGAAACTCCAATACCGTAGCAGCCCATCACCATAGTTACTGGACGGCCATCCTCGCCCAGAATCTCGGCCTTCAAGGCGGCACTGTATTTGGTGCCGAGTTGGAAGATATGACCAACCTCGATCCCGCGACACAGCGCGAGCTTTCCCTTTCCGTCAGGACTCAGGTCGCCCTCGACGACACTGCGCAGATCGGCTGTTTCTGGCTCAGGGAGGTCACGGCCCCAGTTGACGCCAGTACGGTGGAAATTATCGCGATTGGCCCCGCATACGAAGTCGGCCACGACCGCAGCCGCACGGTCGCAGATCACCGGGCAGTTTAGGCCCACCGGTCCTACGGAACCGGGGTCGGCGCCGGTGGCCTCTCGTACTCGTTCGGGGGAGGCAAAGGTCAACGGCGTGGCTACCGCAGGGAGTCGGGCGGCTTTCACCTCGTTGAGTTCGTGATCACCACGCAACACCAAGGCAACCACCCCACCATCAGCGCCTTCCACCAATAACGTTTTAACAATGTGCGACGCCGGAACAATGAGGCAGATGGTTACAGCGGAGATAGTGCGCACCCCTGGGGTATATACCTCGCCCATTTCTTGGCTGGGGGCTGGGCGTGCGCCTGGGAGGAGGGCTTCGGCTAGTTCAAGGTTGGCGGCATATTCGGAATCGGGACAGAAGGCAATAACATCTTCACCGGAATCGGCCAAGACATGGAATTCATGGGAGGCGCTACCGCCAATACTACCGGTATCCGCCCGCACCGCCCGGAATCGTAGGCCCAAGCGCGTGAAGATGCAGCTATAGGCGTGATACATCACCTGATAGGTTGTGGCCAGCGATGTTTCATCCAGGTGAAAGCTATAAGCGTCCTTCATCAGAAACTCGCGCGCCCGCATTAGGCCGAAGCGGGGACGGATCTCGTCGCGAAATTTGGTTTGAATCTGATAGAAATTGACGGGAAGCTGTCGATAGCTGTGCAGTTCGGATCGTGCTAGATCGGTGATGACCTCTTCATGGGTAGGTCCGAAACAGAATTTCCGCTGATGACGATCTTGGATACGAAGTAATTCAGGACCGTATTTTTCCCAACGCCCTGACTCTTGCCATAATTCGGCGGGTTGGATCGCTGGCATTAGTACTTCTTGAGCCCCCGCGCGATTCATTTCCTCACGTACTACCGCCTCTACTTTACGCAATACGCGTAATCCTAGCGGTAGCCAGGTATAAAGTCCTGCCGCGAGTTTACGAATCATGCCGGCACGCAGCAGAAGTTTATGGCTGATCACCTCGGCGTCAGCAGGGGTCTCTTTAAGGGTAGGGAGTAGTAATTGAGAGAGGCGCATAGTGGATCTCGCAGGGGACTTTTTCCGCGTAGCGGAAATTGATTTTAGTTGTGGATTTCAATTCACGGAGAGCATTCGTCCGTGGGTTGAAACTCACAGCTAAATACCTAATGAAAGAGAGGTTATTTGATTGTCAAGACTTTTTACTCCACAGAAGAGTGATTAGCTCTTCGTGGATAATGTCGCTGGATTGAGAATGTTGGTGGATTTAGAAGGACATTCTTTTCTCAGCTCATTCCAGTATTCATTCTGTTGACGGGTATAGAGATCATCCTGGCCAGGTTCTGGTATATCATTAATGTGCCGTAAACTGGCAGCGGCTACAGTCGTATCGAGTATGGCATCTCCCGCTGCTATTGTTGCATCAATAAAACTTAGCAGATACCACTCGCTTGCCAACAGTGCGCCCATCAATCCGCCACCGAATAGGTTAGTTGGGCCAACCAGCGGAAGAACGACATATGGTCCTAGTGGGATTCCGGCATTACAAAATGATTCACTTATCTCGACTTGGCGTCGTTTCAAGCCAATGATTGTAGCAACATCAAATATACCGGCGACACCGATAGTACTATTTACAGCAAGCCTTGCTAGTGATACGACAGAATCCTTTGGATGACCATCTACAAGATTAGTAAAGACGAATTCAGGTTCAGTAATATTCTCGTAAAAGTTGGATCCTGTCTTCTTCAACCAAACAGGCACGACCTTTTCAAGAGTATTCGCGGTAGGATCAACGATATAGTAAGAAAAAAAGGCATTAAATCCAAACATAGCACGGTTGATAGGACTAAATATATCTGGAGGCGTATTTACTTGTTGTTGATTCTGAATCTTCGGGTTGTCCTGGGCAATAGCTGGCGCCACGCCTACCCATACCAAAGCATAGATTGTTACACATATTCTTGTGATCATATTCATAATTTATAATTCCCGGATTATGGTGGAAATAGTGAAAAAACCCACGATGAAAGATGTGCCGTGATATGGAATAACGATTAAAGACTTCTTCTTATAAATCTGTCCTCACCGGCTTCGATTGCGGTGTCTAGCGATAAATTAACCGACACACGCGTTATTCTGATCTTTATGTTTTCCTTTTAGGGTTATGGTTGAACGTTGTAGAGATTGCCCAGTTAGTTCTTCTTATTTCTCTCTGGGAGCACGGGTGCCTCGCCCGCTCTTGTGCGGCCAAGATGCCCGCGCTCCCAGGGGGATCTGAACGATTACCATAATTCTGCGGTTCCTTTCCCGGCCAGACACTAGGTCGCAACTTGGGTTATCTAATAGACATTATCGGAAACCCAAAACCTCACCCCCAACCCCCTCTCCCTTAACAGGAGAGGGGGAGATTTTTTGCCTGTTTACATCGTTCCCACGCTCCGCGTGGGAATGCATCCCGCGACGCTCTCGCGTCGCGTGTCCCGAGACACGGCACATCCATGTGGTAATTGCGTTCCACACGGTCATATAGCGCGATGACTTCCGGCTTGTTCGTGATCCCCACCAATACGCGACGCAGGAGCGTCGCGGGATGCATTCCCACGCGGAGCGTGGGAACGATGTAACAGAATTGGTAACTGTTTGTTAGAAAACAGAGTTCCTTAACTTAATGGCCGTGAGGGCAACGCCCTGGGCTGATATACCGACACGCCGTTGGCGTGTCTAAAAGAATTACGATACTCTATCTGCGCAACTTTACGCTGGTGGCCACGATTTCCACAGGCGATTAGTTTTAGCTAATCCTAAATTGCCCCACGACTTCTTTCATGTCTGACGAAAGGTGGGCCAGGTTGGCGGCCGCTTGTGCGATTTGAGTAGAGCCCTCGGAGCTTTCTTTCGACACGCTAGCGATGGTATCTATATCACTACTGATCGTTCCAGAGACAATCGACATCTCCTCCGTCGCAGAGGCAATACTGTGGATTATTCCGGTCAGTTTTTCGATACTGAGCACTATTTCGTCGAGGGCGGTTCCAGCATTCTTTGAATAGGCTACACCGGATTCAACCTTTTTGGCACTCTCATCCATGGAGATAACTGCCTTGCTGACCTCTTGCTGAATGGCCTGGATCATTTCGTTTATTTCAGAGGTGGCTTTGGTGGTTCGATTGGCAAGTGTTCGTACCTCATCCGCCACCACTGAAAAGCCTCGACCATGCTCACCGGCGCGTGCGGCCTCAATGGCGGCATTTAACGCAAGGAGGTTGGTCTGATTAGCGATGTCCTTAATCACATGGACAATATCGCCAATCTGTTGGGAGCGTTTGCCAAGTGATTTTACCATTTGAGCCGAGACATTAACCGTATTGGCAATAGACTCGATCTCTTCTACAGATTTGGTCACGATGCCGCCGCCATGCTTGGCAATCTTGGTGCTATCCTCGGCCGCTACCGCCATTTGAGAGGCATTTTGTGCTATATCGAGTACTGTCTGAGACATTTCCTCAGTGGAGGTGGCAATTTGGATTGCCTTTCCTGATTGTTCTACAACACCTTTCGACATCTGTTCGGCGCTGACGCTCAATTGGTTACTGCCTGAGGCAACAGTATCGGACGCAGACTTTATTGCAGCGATCATGGTTCTGAGATTTCTGGCCATCACCGTCATTGATGACAGTAATTGGCCAACCTCATCCTTAGAGCCTGTGGCAATGTTGGTAACAAGATCTCCTTGTGATAGCCGGGTGGTAATATTAATCGCTATTTGGAGCGGTTTGGTAATTACCTTTGCCACAAATAATGACAACATCAGGATAAGTGCAGAGAAGATAGTGGCGGAGATGAGTATGGTTATTCTGATGTTGGAGATCTCTTCTGCTACATCATCGATATACAAACCAGTACCGACGATCCATGCCCAGGGTTTGAATTCCTTCACGAAGGAAAGTTTCGCATATGTTTCCGCGCTGACTCCTCCACTGGGAAGTGGCTTGGGCCAGTTGTAGGTTGCATAGCCCTCTCCTTTGCTGCGAGTTATTTCCGCAAACGCCTGGAATAGATTTTTGCGTCCGTCGGTTTTTACAATTGTGCCATTCAGACCAGCCTTCATGCTGGTGGCGCAATTATATTTGGCATTATCCATTACCTTGCCGTCTAATGCGGAAACCGTTGGATGCATAATCATCGTTGGGAAAGGTAGTTGATTATCGTTTATCCAGAAATATTCTGTCTGCATATAACGGAGATTCTTTATCCTGGCCTTGGCATATTCCTGAGCTTCCGACAGGCCGAACTCTCCTTTTTTGTACCTATCGTTGTATTCCGTGAGCAGAGAGATGACGACATCTGTCAGGTTACTTAACCCTTTTGTTTTTTCTTTGATGATATTTTGTTCAACATACGGCAGATAGAAGGTTAATAAACCTCCAAGACATAACACAACGATAAACATCGATAATCCGATGATTTTGGTCTTGATAGTTATGTCTGAGAATCTATTAAATTTCATATGTTTCTTAACAGATGTTGTGTTAGAGTGGGGGGCGATTGTTTGATAATCGTCCATCTCGCGCGCTGAACGTGGGCGTCTCACTTGCTTTGGTGCAGTGGAAATAGCTGCGCTCTTAGGGGTATCTGAACGATTACCCGTTGAGAGGGGACGCGTACCATTACGATAAGTCATAATCGTCTTCAAATACCTCTTGCCATGATAATCGGGTCACGGTGGATTTCTTGCACATTTCTGCCTGAGCATCACGTTGGGCAATGACGAATGCCTTATCCCATAATTCTCCAATGATGTTATCGTTCAGGCTGGGGGTTTCTTGCTGAATATCGATAATCTCATCCCGAGCATCCTTAATGCTAGCGATCCAGCTCAGCGATCGCCTTTCAGGTTGTGATTGCCACTTAATGATGTGCAGCATGAGTCTAATCAATTGGCTCTTTAGCGCACGTTTTTCCGAGCGAGACAAGGCTTGAATTAACTCCTCGATACCGATCATGGCCTCAGGAAAGCTACCGGCGGACATCTCATTTTTTACCGCCAAAGCAGTTTGATAGTGGGATACGCTGGATAATTCCTGCCAATTCATTAATGTCTCCGAGAAACCCCGCCCTTTAGGGCAGGGTAGTTGACATCAGTTCAGGGTGTAATGAGTACAATGAGTACGAGGAATAGAAAGATTACGGTTGAGTCAGTAACTTCGTGTTCACCTTCTCGATTGCTTCCTTTCGCTGGGAGAGGGTGAGTTATTCCGAATGATGGTGGATCGATCTCAAATCGTGGGTAATGCGCCAGTCATCAGTGTCCCCGAGAAACCCGGCCCTTGAGGGCGGGGAGGAAAGGGGACGGTTTTTTCCGCCCCATTGGATAGCAAAATCTTTAAAGTTGCCGGTCTTTCCCGGCTGTCAGCCCGTAAGGGCCTAGTGACGCACACCTTACGGTGTGGCTCCCCTCGCCAATGTTGCAACGCAGCTTCGATTCTTGCGAACCTTGCAGCAGACCGTTTCGTGCGTACCCGTCGCGTGTCTGCTTCTGCTGCTTTCAGAGCTTGGAGTTGAGGAAGCGCCCCAAGGTGAGTCTTGTACTTCGTTGCAACGTAGTCCGATTTCTCGGACTAAGGCTGGTCAATCTCGGGCTTGCTTTCACAAGCCTCGGGCTTTAGCCCGGGGTGATTGACTCCTGTGATTCAGCCAGCTCTACGACTTTTTTCACATTGTCGAGTAGTTGTTGGCTCCTGCGTGAACGACTGCCGTACAATCGTGCGTTGAATATGGTCACGATTTCGCGCAGGTCTTGCGTTAGATCCTCCTCAAAGGTCGGATCTTCTCCTTGATTGAGGATGATCACCTCTACATTTTGGGCCTCACAGATCGAGAAGATAATCTCTGCGCCGAAGCGTAACAATCTATCCTTATGGGTAATCACCAATCGTCCGATCTGCCCCGCCAAAATGTCGTTTACGAGACATTTCAGGCCTTTCTTGTGGTAGTTCATGCCTGAACCGAAATCGTATAGCACTTCGCATGTCCAACCTTGCTGCGCACAGTGCAACTCCAATACCTTCTTTTGATTCTCCAGGTCATTTTTTTGGTGGTGGCTAGCGACACGGGCATAGGCCACGGTGCGCCGCTCGTCCGGAACGGTGCGGAATAGTTCGGGTTTGAGTTTGGCAAGGTCGTAGCGGCGATGCTTTCCGGCAGTATGTTCGGGGAACAGCCTACCCTCTGCTTCCCAGCGTCGGAGCGTCGTTATCGATACCCCCAACGCCCGCGCCGCCTCACCAATGGCTACTAATCTATCCATATTGGGCAGCAAGAATAGATATGAGGAGATTTTCGGGGGACGGTTGACACCCCTCCCGAGGGGAGGGGTGTTAAAAGATGGATGTTATGCCCGGGCGCGTGTAGCTCGACCCGTACCTTGGGGGCGGCGTCCATTGGGCCGCCAACCGCCACCACCACCACTGTTGCGCCGCGAGGAGGGGGCTGATCTACCTCCATTGCGTCGTGGTTCTTGGTGGCGTGGTTCGAGGCCGGGGATTACCTCACGGGTGAGGCGGGCACCGGTGAGGCGCTCGATACCGGCCAATCGCGACCAATCTCCTGGACCCACAAAGGAAATGGCCGTCCCTGTCGCCCCAGCGCGTCCCGTGCGGCCGATGCGGTGGATGTAATCCTCGGCCACCATGGGCAGGTCATAGTTAATGACGTGACTCAGGCTACGAATGTCCAGGCCTCGGGCGGCCACGTCAGTGGCCACCAGCAGACGCAGGCGTTGTGCCCTCATCCGCTCGACGATCCGGTCACGGTCTCGCTGAGGTAGATCACCATGGAGGGCGGCGCTGGCGTGGCCACGGGCGGAAAGCGCCTGGGCAAGGCGGTCGGCATCACGCTTGGTGGCGGTGAAGATCAACGCCTGGGTGAGTTCTTCGCGTGCGATCCAGTGGTCGAGCAAGCGCTCCTTGTGGGCCAGGTCATCGGCCTGGTGGACGCATTGTTCGATGGCGGTATGGCGATCGACGACGGTGCTTAGACGTACCTCTACTGGGTTGCGCAGGAGGTCATTGGCAATGGCCAGGACCCGCCCTTCGAGCGTGGCAGAGAACAGTAGCGTCTGACGATTGGCCGGGGTGGCCGCCGCGATGGTCCGTACGGCATCGACAAAACCAAGGTCCAACATCCGATCGGCCTCGTCTAATACCAGGAGTTCCACGCGCGAGAGGTCAGCGCGTCGGTTGTCCATGTGGTCGATCAGGCGCCCGGGGGTGGCTACCAACAGGTCGAGCGGGCGCTCCAACATGCGTAGTTGGGGCGGATAGGGAACCCCACCCACCACTGTGGCGCTACGTACCCGCATAAAGCGCCCAAAACTCCGCACGGAGTCGGTTACTTGCGTCGCGAGTTCGCGGGTTGGGGTAAGTACCAGCACCCGTGGACCGCGTCCACGCGTCTGGGAGGGTTGTATTAGGCGTTGTAGGGCTGGGAGCACGAAGGCAGCGGTTTTACCGGTGCCGGTCTGGGCTGAGGCTAAGAGGTCGGACCCTGCGAGTACTGCGGGGATGGCCGTACGCTGGATATCCGTGGGAGCGGTATAGCCACAAGCGGTGATGGCGCGCAACAGCGCGTCGTCTAGGTGAAGCTTCTCAAAGGACACAAAAACTTCCCTACCCACCCCGAAGATAGAGGCAGGCGGTAGAACTTTAATGGGGGATAGGGCGGGACCGGACAGCCAGCGCCGCTTCCTAATGGTTGCCGCGATCCGTCCATAGTGCGGGGTCGCCAACCGGAATGACGCTGCTTGCGTAGGAGGGGTTAGCGAAGGAGGGCGCACTTTACACGTCGCTCGTCTTTTTCACCAGTCCTTTGGCGACATTGTTCACAGACAACCGCCACACTCTTTGTCATCGACTAGCCCACCTCTCCAGTGTTCGCGCGTTAGTGCAACATTCTTTCTGTAAATTTCAACTCACCAGTGGCAACAATGTTTGCGGTGGGTTTTTCCGGGGTTACACCACATCAGAGGAGAAAAATATAGCAAAGCCATCATAAAATGATTACGCATAATTTGCGAAGACTTCCTCGGTAGTACAGCGTTCTCTTTTACGAATCGCCTTTAATTGCGCCCACTTATGTTCGATGGGATTGAAATCTGGCGAATAAGGGGGTAAATATTCCAGAATATGGCCCACATTTTTGATGGCTTGTTGGGTAGTGCCCCAATCTATAGGATCTCATGAGAAGTTATCCATTTTGATTGATAGGAAGCGTGGCATTATAGTGATGGATAAAATACCAAATTGCCCCAATATGATTGGCTAATTTTTTGAAAATGACAATGATTTTCTCACTAATCTCGAAATTCGTTGACGGAGGGTGCAATTGAATCTTTCAATATGGTTGGTTTGACCGCTTTCCTTGCCAACCGCGTAATGGCGTTTCGAGGGAAAAATTGCCGCATAGGCGGCCCAGAAATCCGTATAACTCACCGCGCATTGACGATAGACGGGGGGCAAGGAATCCCATAAGGCGCGTGCGGACTGCTCGCTACGATCGCCAATACAAACTCCAACAATTTTTCGAGTATCCCGATCGATGGCAAGCTAAACCCATTGTTTGTTTTCCTTTTTTCCAACAAATGGATCAGAGTTCATCGCACTTCATGGTGAGTTTTCCATTTTATTTTTCATCGATTTCCAGGGTACGCGGAGTTTGCGCGTATTTTTCATTGATATATTTTTGAAGCCAAGTCTCGGAAACGCCTACTACTCTCGTAATCCCCGCCAGGGAAATTCGCTCCAACAAAAGATGATCAATATAATTATTTTTCTCATCAGAAATGGATCCCTTTTCTGGGATTAACACAAATTGCCGACCACATTCATTACAGCGATACATCTGTTTGCCAGTTGCATTAAAACTATTTTTTACAACCATTTCAGATTTGCAATTTGGGCAGCACATAGAAAACCGCTAATTTTACATGAAAATACCGGAATGGAATGCTAACTCATCCTATAGATTGGGGCACTACCACCCCGAGAAATCACACCGCAGACATCGTTGTCTCTGGTGAGTGGAAATTTACAGAAAGAATGTTGCACTAACGTACTTTTAACGGCTCGACACTTCAGATATATTAGACCCGCTCCCAAATAAGGTTCTTAACCTACCGAAGACAGATTATGTGAGTTCTGGGGTGAGATCCCGCATAAGCCAGTACCAGCGTGCTTTCTTGGTTTATGCTAGAAAATAAACTATAGTCCCCTGATAAGTAACATAAAATATTTATTTCCTTGCTGTATCCTGTTGATAATTATTTAGAAAGTTATTTGGGAGCAAGTCTATTTTCTTAACACCGTTGGATTTCGCATCTCTCTCAAGAGTAAATACTTTGCCTACTTCTCTACCCTTGCCGCATTTGAATATCCGCCTAATTTGGTGGTTGTTTCTCCTATTACTTCCTTTAAACCATGCCCATGCAGTTACTGCTTGCGGTGAACATGGGGCATGGCTTTCCTCCCAACCTGAGGCGCAGCTGTCTGGGGTTGCCTATGGCAAATCGCGCTATGTTGCAGTGGGAGAAAACGGTGTAATACTCGCCAGTCACGACGGGGTGCATTGGCTTTCTCGTTCGAAGACCCGAGCATCATCGCTACGCGGGGTTGCTTGGGGCGGTGGGCAATTTGTAGCAGTGGGGTGGGATCCTGAGTCGCCGGGTAGACCAGGCACAGCGACCGTTCTGACCAGTCACAATGGCGTAGATTGGCTGACCCGCAATGCTGAAACCAGTGCAAAACTCGAAGGCATTGTTTACGGCAATGGACAGTTTGTCGCGGTGGGGTATGACCCGATAACCTTATCGGGCGTTGTGTTGACCAGTCCCAATGGACTTGCCTGGTCCGTGTTGAATCTAGGAATTGACGTTTCTTTGGAGGGGGTTGCCTATGGGGAGGGGGATTTCGTGGCTGTTGGCCATGATGTTTCCACAGGTATGGGTGTTATTGTGAGGAGTGCCGACGGTGCAATCTGGACAGAACAAGTCGCAGGTACCAATGGATGGCTCAAAAGCGTTGTATGGAATGGCCTTCAATTCACCGCTGTGGGTTGGGATGTCGCCAGCGAGAGGGGGATTATTCTCACAAGTTACGATGGGTTCACCTGGACCTTGCGCAATTCAGACACCAAAGCAGAACTTCATGGTGTCGCCTGGAACGGCGTCCAGTTCCTGGCGGTAGGATTTTCCGCCGACACCCCTGATGCGGGTATCCGTCTCACAAGCGCAGATGGCATTAATTGGACACAGGATGACTTAGGCATGGCCATTTCCCCAAGAGGCGTAACCCAGGGCGGCGACCGATTTGTCGTGGTGGGACGAAGCAATTCTCATGACACCAATACTCTAAACCCTGTCGTGAGCATCGCCAGCCGGACGGACGGTGCAAGGGTGTCACAGGTTGGGCACCTTTGGCGTTCCGACGCTGTTCACTGTCGCGACCCTCTTGACGATATCGTTTCAAAGACACGCCAAACCGTCCCACAACTGGACCTCCCTCGCTCACTCGATCAGACGACTACCCAGTTTTTCCACCATGAGATCCCTGCCTCGGGGACGACACTAACCAATGTTGCCATCATTCCAGGTAAATTGACCGCACAATCCATAGCAGTCGTTGCCCACTCAAATGGCGTAATCACTGCGACTGCCGTCTTGGAGGCCGGTCATGGCGGCACGATAAATGCCCACCTGACGTGGCAAGACGATTGCAATTGGCTTCTTCAGATTCACGCCAATGGCGCACCGGGGCAAGAACCAACCAATCATACCGCCATCAATCTGAATCATGTCACAGGTGTCATTCAGAAAACTCATTGCACCTTAGAGGTGAAGCTGAAATTGCATGGCTACAGCATTGGAAATAGTAGCTTTGATGTGCAACTCCATGTCGTTTCAGGTCATTTTGAAGGCAGCGCCGTGGTTAATGACCTAGTCCTGGGAGGAGTGACCTACCCTCGCGTGAAGGTGAGCCTATCGACCTTGTCGGTGGCAGCCCGTTTGGAAGGTACGATGCAGGTGAATCTTGGTACTTTTACCGTGGATGTCCACATTACAGCGCCCGATGGCGTTTATTCCTCGGCGCTTACGGTCACTGGAGCCGATCTCAAGCTAGAATCCAATAGCTTTTATTTTACGGATTTCTATTTTTCTGCCACTTCCAACCACATACCAGCAGGTGGTGAAACGACGTTCACTGCCGCAGTGGGTGGTACGCTCGTTATGAAAAAGACAACCTACACGCTACAAGAAGCCTCTATCAAGATTGTTGGCAGCAGCATCACCGAATTCAAAATAAACATCTACATCAAGCACCAGAACTCGCATACGGAGACCTACGAAGGTTGGCTCCTAATCGCTCTCGATAGCGATGGCGGCACGTTCCAAGAGCTGACGAAGGGGCGAAACGACAACGGTTGGCATTTGGCAGAGACGAGCAAACCTTACGCAACGGCCTTTCTCGGCAGTATTACACTACAGAAAACAAGGGGTTTCAGCAGAAAATTTAGTGGTCGTACCTTCAGCCGCGAGGTAACGATCGGTCTAACCTTTGGTGTATCGATCTATCAGCCATCGGCACACGCCAATTACGAGACATATATCGGTGCCGGTGGATATTTCGACGCCGACCGGGTGAGTGGCGAATTTGGTTGTACATACGCCAGCGAGGCGACAGACTTTTCCTGTCTCGGCACCATTCGCGTCAATCCGAGTTGGGCAGGTGTCTACCGTCATACCTGGGAAATATAAAACTATAAGAAATTCAACCACGTCTAGCCAAGTACGGTCACTCGTATTGCGAGTATTCAATGGGTTAAATTAGGGAAAGAAAGAATGATGGTAATAGTTGGGAAAAAAGTCCCATCCAGGAACTTAATAATCTCCAGCAGTCTCCATTCATCGAGATAAGATTTAATCAGGACCCACGCTAACCTATTTTTTAAGTGTAATTGGTATGTATGTGGGGGCGCTACGTGTGGAACCGCTCCCAGTGGATCAAGGATCCGGACACAAGGAAACGCAGGAGAGTTGAGAGACCACGTCATGAATGGCAGATTGACGAGCGCCAGGAGTTAAGAATTATTACATAACCTGAGTTCGACGTAAGCAATCAGGGATTTGTTAAACATCTCATCACATTC
>CAUYTY010000192.1 GCA_963575655.1 Gammaproteobacteria bacterium
CCATGGAACATATACATTACCTAATGTTGATGAGAATACTTAATATAAAATTGAAGCTAGATTTCCTCAAGATAGTTTGAATTATATTAGAGACTATGCTGTTACAATTTCAGACGCAATCAAATCATATAATGAATATGTTAACACAGATGTTAATCAAAGTTATAACCACAACTATTTGAAACATGGTTTAGGATTTTTAATTGGTGACATCAATCTAAACACTAAATTTGATGGTGGAGACCCTTATGGGATTTACGCTTCAGTTTCAGGGTTAAAACCTATTGATACTTCAAAATTGATAAATGTTTTCAGTAAAGCGGAATACGATTCTCTTGTAATGGGAAGTAACCAATGGACTGATTGGGTTAATTACTCAAATAGAGGAACTTTCATTTATGATAGTGTTGGATTAACTAATTTATCGGTAGACATCAAATATTTTGTTTTAGGTGATGTTGATAGAACACACTCTTCACCTGTATTTAATGGAGCAACTGAAATATTCGCAGCAATCTACAAAGGACAATTTGATGTGAATATTCCTGATGTTTATTCTGTAGGTGAACCAATGTATGTTCCATTTAATATCAATACAAATGGAGAATTGAGCAATGGTTTACAATTTGAGGTAAAGTATGATGTAAATAAAGTTTCATTCGATGAGATGGTATCAAACTTGCAAGGTCCGTGGTTACAATATGTGACTCACGACAATGCAAATGGTATTGTTAGATTCGGAGCAATGAATAATCAAAAAAATGGGTCGCTACAAGGGTTAGCGACCCCTTTTAATTTAAAATTTATAGCCAAAACACCAACGGATGATATCTCAACCGATGTTGTAATTAGACAATTAATGGATGCCTCAGATAAAGAAGGAGACCATTTTAATATTGTGTTAGCGTCACAAAGAGTTGTGATGATGTATAAAATGACACAAGTAGTGAATAATATCACAGAGCCAACGATTAGTATTTACCCTAATCCAAATACAGGTAATTTTACAACAGAATTTGAATTATTACCTAACACAAACATGAACGCATCTATTTATGATTATCAAGGTAAACTAATGATTAACTTAGGAGATGTTAACTCAGATGGACTTAATACAAAAATTATAAAATATGTGACCCATCCAGAACTACCTCAAGGGAACTATTTATTGGTATTATCTAATAATAATAAACAAATAACTAAACCTTTTACAAAACTTTAAAAAAATGTCAGAAGAACAAAATGTAGAGACAAATGACGGAACTTGGTCAGGTCTTAAAAAAACAATCATTGGAGTGTTAACAACACTTGTTACCGCAGGTGGTGTGTGGTTAAGCAGTCAATTATTTGGTGGTCATGAAGAGGCACCGGCACAGGCAACACAACAAGTTGCTCCTGTTATTAACATTAACAACACTCAACAGCAACAACAATCAGGTGGAAACACAACAACAATTATTAAAGAAAAAGTTGTTGAGAAGTCAGCGCCACAAGAAACAAAAAAAGCTGAGCCTAAACAAGACGAACTTAAAACTAAAGAACCACAATGGTAAAATACTTATTTAAATGGCGGTAGTTTATAGACACATAAGAGAAGACACCAATGAGGTGTTTTATATTGGGATTGGGAAGACAGATAAAAGAGCATATGAAAAAAATCGACATAGGAGTGATTTTTGGAAAAATATTGCTAAAAATGGGTTTAAGGTTGATATTATTTTTGATGACTTAACTTGGGAAGAGGCGGGTGAAAAGGAAAAGGAATTCATATTATTATATGGTAGAAAAGATAAAGGATTGGGAAGTTTAGTTAATATGACTGACGGAGGTGACGGAGGATATGGTATCATCGTAAAGGAGGGAACAAAAGAAAAAATAAGATTATTCCAACTATCACTTAATAAAAAAGGAAAACCGGGTAGAAAACAATCAAGTGAAATTAGAGAAAAAATAAAAAAAAATCACCCAAAGTTGCTACCTATGCGGTGAGAAACAAAAAAGCCCCCCCCCCCCCGGGAGAGGGGTTGGGGTGAGGGCGGGAATTTGTTGATTTGTCAGTATCACGCCCTCACCCCCGGCCCCTCTCCCGGAGGGAGAGGGGAGAAAAGCGCTATTTTCGTTCCCCCTCCCAACGAGAGGAGGAGCGATACAACTTTACGTTAGTGGCCATCCAACCTGGGGGCAGAGTCATCATGAATAAGGTATTGATCAGCTTTCTTGGCAAGGCAAGAAAGGAAGATAACGGAAAATATCGTACTGCTCGCTATCGATTCGACAATGGAACGGTAGAAGAAACCCGTTATTTCGGACAAGCCTTGGCGAAACAGTTACCACTGGATAAGGTGATTCTTCTCGGTACCCAAGGCAGCATGTGGGATGTGCTGATGGATGATCTGGGACAAGGCGAAGAATTCGCCGAGGATCGCCTAGCACTAATCGACGAGGTGGATAATAATCAGGTGCAAGAAAGCCGATTGGAAATACTTACTCCCCTGCTAACACGGAAAATTGGAAAACCTTGCCGATTACGCCTTATCCCTTTTGGGCGCAACGAAGAGGAGCAGACTCGAATCCTGGAAATATTAACCAACGAAGTGAATGAAGGAGATGATGTTTATCTCGATGTGACCCATGGTTTTCGGCACCTGCCCATGCTGGGATTGCTGAGCGCATTGTATCTGCGCACGGTGAAGGAAGTATCCATCCAAGGGTTGTATTACGGCGCATTGGATATGTTGGATAAAAATACTGGGGAAACCCCGGTGTTGCGTTTGGATGGATTATTGACCATCGCCGATTGGATTGGCGCTATTGCTCGTTATGACCAAAGTGGTGATTATGGAGTATTCGCGCCCTTGCTATCCAATCATCTAAAAACGGATACGTTGAAGCTCGCTTCTTTTTACGAACGCACGAGTAATTCAGTAAAGGCCAAGGTACAGCTCTCAACATTCCATGGCTTATTCAAAAATGTAGAGTTATCTTCGATTGCCCGCCTATTCCGCGCCCCCTTGGAAAAGAGAATTGCATGGTTTAAGGAAAATGATCGTGCTAAAAGAGAATGGGAACTTGCCGAAAGATATCTTGAGAGGAAAGATTTTCTGCGCGCAACTATTTTCGGTTATGAATCCCTCGTAACCAAAGAAACATCCAAACGTAAATCTGATATTCACGACTTTGCCGAGCGCAAAAGTTCTGCGGAATCATTGAAAAAAGAACATAGAGACTTCAAAGAATTAGAATATCTTCGCAACGCTATGGCGCACGGGCTTCGGTCTGGGAAAAAAGAAATCAGTGACTCGTTGGATTCAGAAAGTGGTCTGGTAGAAAAGATCAAGAAATTATTCAAGAAACTCTAAATTTGTGAACCATTATGCCTACCCTCTATGTAACCGAGCCTGGAGCGACGGTACGGATCTTTGGGGAAAGCCTGCGCGTAACAGCGGAAGGGAATCGTGGTGATCGCGCTGCCTCTACCTCGCAACGTGCATTACTGGAGATTGCGCCACACCGTCTAGAACTAATTGGATTGGTGGGGCGAGTACATATTACCCTGGATGCCCTTAAACTCTGCCAGGAAAAAGGGATTGGGGTAGCTTGGTTTTCCTGGAATGGTCGATTTTTAGGGCGGATGGTTCCTGCGGCAGCACGTTCCGGTGATCTACGTTTAGCTCAATATCGGGTCATGGTGGATACCCATACCGCGATACAATTTGCACGAACAGTAATCACCGCAAAATGTTCCAACGCAGTGGCTGTTCTGCGGAGAATTCAATCCAATCAGCCAGGATTGGAGGAAGTATCTAAGGCTTTACGAAAATTGGTGGACATTCAGGAGAAAATCGTAGATTGCGATAATTCCGAAGAATTGTTAGGGTTGGAGGGACATGCGGCGAGTCACTATTTTTCAGCCTTGGGAAGTGGATTTCGTGGTGAGATTGAATTCAGCACGAGGCAACGACGCCCACCTCCTGACCCGGCCAATGCCTTACTTTCGTTTGGATATGTTTTACTAGGTAATCTGATCGGCGGGCATATCGAAGCGCGAGGATTAGATCCCACTCTGGGTTTTCTTCACGCAATACGATCTGGTCGGGCTAGTCTGGCGTTAGATTTGTTGGAAGAGTTTCGGCATCCTATCGTGGATCGGTTTGTGATGCGCGTGTGCAATCTTCGCATTATTCAAATTAATATGTTTGAAGCTGATCCAGAAAATAGTGGTGGAGTACGTTTAACTCAGGATGGATTGAAGAAATTCTTTAAAGCCTGGGGCGAATATCTCGAACGACCTATTCAGGAAGATGGTGCGGAGAAAATAACCCCTACTGCCTTGATTTATCGCCAGGTGAATCGCTTGGCGATGGCTTTCCGAGGTGATACTACCTATCAGCCATTTCTGTTTGAGCATTGACTAGAAATTGACTAGAAATGAATCATTCTATGCGTTATATCATTTGCTATGACGTAAGTGACAATAAACGGCGACGTCATCTTTCGATGTGCTTAAGCGGTTATGGTGATCGAGTACAAGAGAGCGTCTTTGAGGCGGTTTTAGACCGTACACTCTTTGAAAAAATGATCAGCGATGTTGAAAAGCAGATTAAGCGTACAGTGGATACGGTACGAATCTATCCTCTTTGTGGAGTATGTACTAATAAGGTAGTGCAGTTAGGAGTATCTGTTAATAAGCATCAAGAAGATATTGTATTTGTCGTTTGAACGCGGGATACTTTCCGTAACATGGAATCGTGCCTTTTCGAGGGGCAGTTACGAAAAGCGACTTGGAGTGATTATAAACACCACATGTTGTGGTTAGTTCTAAGCGGAACAGAACCCCTAGGATCTATTTTAAGATATTAGCGTGTGTAAGATATTGTTTCATCACAAAGAATATTTGAACAGATTAGTTGGTTTTTAGCCTATTGCCACCTTTTTTAAGAGTGTATTAATGTGGAAAATGACATCTTTTTAGACGTTACGAAAAGTGTTTTACATTCTTCATAGATTCTAGTATGTTGCCAGGGAGTGGCCTGAAGTAATCGCCCCGCCTGAAAGGGGATTGCGACTCGATATCGCTTTTAGCTAACGCATCGTATGCAGACTTTACCTGAAGTAATCGCCCCGCCTGAAAGGGGATTGCGACAATCCAGTTGTTAACACATTTGCGTTGGTTATTGCACGCACCTGAAGTAATCGCCCCGCCTGAAAGGGGATTGCGACAAGCATTGAATAACTTCGGCGCGAATTATACTTAATATGTCCTGAAGTAATCGCCCCGCCTGAAAGGGGATTGCGACCTCTCTCAATGTCTTCCTTAGATAAGCACCATCTCCCACCTGAAGTAATCGCCCCGCCTGAAAGGGGATTGCGACCAATACATTCCTTTGCAAGTAGTTGATTATCTTCGCAACCCTGAAGTAATCGCCCCGCCTGAAAGGGGATTGCGACATGAATGGTGCGTGCACCAAGAAACTCTAAAATCATCTTTCCTGAAGTAATCGCCCCGCCTGAAAGGGGATTGCGACCTCACGAAAATCCCCTGATTCCCTCGAAAGAAAAGTTGTTTCGCCCGAAGTAATCGCCCCGCCTGAAAGGGGATTGCGACTTTCTCTATATCCTTCCGTGTGAGACACCACTTCCCTTGACCCGAAGTAATCGCCCCGCCTGAAAGGGGATTGCGACCAGATGGGAAAATTTGAATCCCAGATACCCGTATATAGACTCCCGAAGTAATCGCCCCGCCTGAAAGGGGATTGCGACCTCACGAAAATCCCTTCGAAAGTCAGATAATCTTCTTTTCCCGAAGTAATCGCCCCGCCTGAAAGGGGATTGCGACCCCTCTTCCTGATCCTCCATGCCCTCAACCTACCTTTCCCGAAGTAATCGCCCCGCCTGAAAGGGGATTGCGACACGACGTACATGTGAGTCATACAACCCTTTTTTTTAAAACCCGAAGTAATCGCCCCGCCTGAAAGGGGATTGCGACTTTATTTCTTCAACCCTTATAAAAACCGTACCTTTAAGGACCCGAAGTAATCGCCCCGCCTGAAAGGGGATTGCGACATAACTGCACGGTGTACCCGTGCGGTTTCATCCACCTCCCCCCGAAGTAATCGCCCCGCCTGAAAGGGGATTGCGACCTTTTTCCAGCCTTTCCTTGGCCTCCTCGATGTCTTCACGCCCGAAGTAATCGCCCCGCCTGAAAGGGGATTGCGACGTAGACGGGGTGACCCCCTGTCGCGACGACGGCCAGAAAATCCCGAAGTAATCGCCCCGCCTGAAAGGGGATTGCGACACATCGAGCTCCATCTCTGTACCTGAGTCCTCCTCATACCCGAAGTAATCGCCCCGCCTGAAAGGGGATTGCGACGAAAAATAGTCGGAAATATCTAACGGATGTTCCTCACTAAACCCGAAGTAATCGCCCCGCCTGAAAGGGGATTGCGACCGTCATAGAACATCCAGTCCGGGTATTCTGAGGAACACTCCCCCGAAGTAATCGCCCCGCCTGAAAGGGGATTGCGACCCTTCCTTCCGTGCTCATCAATGAACTCTATGCTGATCCCGAAGTAATCGCCCCGCCTGAAAGGGGATTGCGACCATAATGAGAGTTTCAGGGCTTGGATTGTCAGACATTTTCCCGAAGTAATCGCCCCGCCTGAAAGGGGATTGCGACCAGCGATATTTCTATCGCCGCCGTTCGGTATAGAGAATAGCCCGAAGTAATCGCCCCGCCTGAAAGGGGATTGCGACCGCAGCGCCCAATTCCGACAACGATGGATTTACAATTGGTTCCCGAAGTAATCGCCCCGCCTGAAAGGGGATTGCGACCCCCTTAGGTTTATCCCTATATCTCCGTACTCCCTGCCCTTCCCGAAGTAATCGCCCCGCCTGAAAGGGGATTGCGACTCATCAGACATTTTCAATCACCTCGCCATCTTCTTTAGTCCCGAAGTAATCGCCCCGCCTGAAAGGGGATTGCGACAAAAACGATTACGTTATAGTTAACCCAAGTTGCTACCTATGCGGTGAGAAACGAAAAAGCCCCTCTCCCCCGGGAGAGGGGTTGGGGTGAGGGCGGGAATTTGTTGATTCGTCAGCATCACGCCCTCACCCCCTGCCCCTCTCCCGGAGGGAGAGGGGAGAAAAGCGTGCTAGGTAGCAACTTGGGTTAGTTACGGAAGATATCCCCCATCCCGAAGTAATCGCCCCGCCTGAAAGGGGATTGCGACTCGTCCCATCTACTGACTCCACTGCTGATCTACAGAGCAAGGCCAGCTAACCACCACGGAGGACAAGGTACGAGGATGCGGTGAGGAACGAACCGCATCCATCGAGTAACCGCGAATTAGTGCACGTAGTTCGCGCAAGTGGTGGGCGTTGCAAAGGGCATGTAACACACCAAATTCCGCTTATTGCCCGCGCTTGGCCTTACTCGTCGAATTTGATGAAGAATGGGCATTCGGGAAAATCTATCTGACCATCAGCCCTAACTACCCATCCATTGGAAAGTTATTGCAGCTTTTACAGAAAGTTGGTTGCTCTATCTTATTGAACGGACGAGTTTTATAAGACCATTGTGTCCCCTGCTTATGCGATGGCCACGTGGAGCGTCGTCGAGGTACAACCCGAAGCAATTTCCCCACGTACCCTAACTAACCTGAGTTCGACGTAGGGGATGATGTAACCTGCTGTATCAGCTAGGCTTAATTAGATTCCAACAAAAAAGTCAACTATTGATTTGACCTACACCAGCTTTGCCCACGACCCTGCCCCAAGTCGTGCTTGGCAGATGCGTCCTATCCCCCCATTAGCCATACGTGTACACCTCCGTTGTAAAATGGAAATTTCCGCTTGCCTGTGCTCCTGTGCGAAAATCCACCCCGCTGATGCGGTCGGTCCCCGTTTTAGGGTTCCCCTCCGGGATACTCTCATTACTCCCCATAGCAGCGATTCACTATCCCCTGTTTTACGGGGGGAGAGTACGCAAATTCGCCAAACTTCGGGTACCCAACTGCGTCATACCAAAATTCTTGTGAGTAATTCTTAGGAAAAACGAGACCATGAGCGAGAACCAGCAATACGTCTACGCATTCACCGAAGGCGATGGCAAGAACAAACAGCTTCTCGGCGGCAAAGGGGCCAACCTCTGTGAGATGACCCAGATTGGCCTGCGCGTTCCACCGGGTTTTGTCATCACCACCAAGGCATGCCTGACCTACCTGGACGATCCCATGCACGATCTGCCCGCTGGTGTGATGGACCAGGTCCACGCCCAGATGGCAAACCTAGAGCAGATCACCGGCAAGGGCTTCGGCTCGGCCACGAATCCACTGTTGGTATCGGTACGATCCGGTTCAGCGATGTCCATGCCAGGGATGATGGATACCATCCTCAATCTTGGACTTAATCCAGCCACGCTACACGGCCTCATCACCCAGACGGGCAACGAACGCTTCGGCTACGACTCCTACCGCCGCTTTATTCAACTCTTCGGCAAGGTCGCACTGGGTATCCCCGACGAAAAGTTCGACCACCAGCTCGTCGCGGTGAAGACTAGTAGCGGGGTTGCGTCTGACGTGGATCTGTCCAGCGAAGACCTTAAAAGAGTCGCCTCACGCTTTCTCGCCGTGGTGAAAGAACACACCGGGCGTGACTTCCCCGAAGACCCCAACGAACAGCTCAAAATTGCCATCCAGGCGGTATTCAACTCTTGGATGGGCAGACGTGCCGTGGATTACCGGCGTGAATTCAAAATTACCAAGGATATGGCCAACGGTACGGCGGTAAACATCTGTACCATGGTTTTCGGCAACATGGGTAATGACTCTGCTACCGGTGTAGCCTTCACCCGTAATCCAGGTACTGGTGAAAACGAGTTTTTTGGCGAGTACCTGGTCAATGCCCAGGGCGAGGATGTGGTTGCGGGGATCCGTACCCCCAAGCCGGTAGCGGACATGCAACACGAGATGCCGGAGATCTACGATCAGCTCGTCAAGTTACGCCAAAAACTGGAGACTCACTACAAAGAGGTCCAAGACTTCGAATTCACCATTGAGAAAAACGTCCTCTACTGCCTCCAGACCCGCAACGGCAAGATGAATGCCCAATCGATGGTTCGGAGTTCCGTGGAGATGGTGAGTGAAGGCCTTATTGACCGGGAACAGGCACTACTACGCATTCGTCCCGAGGATCTAGAGCAACTTCTCTTCCCGCGTCTCGATCGTCACGCGAAGGTGAAGCCGATTGCTCAGGGTCTACCTGCCTCGCCCGGAGCGGCCTGTGGCCAGATCGTCTTCGATGCCGATCGTGCCGCGACCCAAGGCAAGCTTGGTATCAAGATTATTCTGCTTCGTGAAGAGACCAAACCCGAAGACATTCACGGTTTCTTTGCTGCCCAAGGTATTCTCACCTCGCGTGGTGGCAAAACCTCGCACGCTGCGGTCGTGGCCCGTGGCATGGGTAAACCTTGCGTAACTGGGGCGATGGGCATCCATGTCGATGTGGAATTACGCAAGGCCCACATCGGCGACCAGATTCTCTCCGAGGGGGATATCATCACCATCGATGGTGGTAGCGGTAACGTCTACCTGGGCGAGGTGCCGTTGGTAGCGGGTGAGTTTACCGACGAATTGACCACCCTACTGTCCTGGGCCGACGAGATTGCCACCCTCAAGGTAATGGCCAACGCTGATACCCCCGAAGACGCTCAGCGTGCGCTGAGCTACGGTGCGATGGGGATCGGATTGTGCCGCACCGAGCGGATGTTTAACGCGGTGGATCGCCTCCCCCTGGTGGTGGAGATGATCATGGCCGAGAACCACGAGGAGCGAGAAAGTGCCCTCAACCGACTGTTACCTATCCAGCGCCAGGACTTCATCGAGCTGTTTACGCTGATGGCCCCCCGCTCGGTGACAGTACGCCTGCTCGACCCCCCCATCCACGAATTCCTGCCTTCCGAGATCCAACTCCGCACCGAAATCGACAATTTGCGTAACCTGCGGACCACAGCCCAGGGTATGGACAAACTCATCGATACCTTGCGCCTACTCGATCCCGGTGTCGCGGAGTCTGCTCACGCTGCCGTCGAGACACTCCTCGCCAATCTACATCGCATCTGCGACATTCGAGCGGGCGAGCAGACCTTGATCGCAAAACAGAAGATGCTTCGCAAGGTCCGCGAGACCCAAGAGGTCAATCCCATGCTGGGGCATCGTGGGGTACGGTTGGGGCTCACCTATCCCGAGATCTATCAGATGCAAATCCGCGCAGTCTTGGAGGCCACAGCGGAGTGCATCAAGGCTGGAATAAATGTAAATCCCGAGATCATGGTGCCTCAGGTCTGCATCGTGAAAGAATTGGAGGTTGTGCGTGCCATGGTGGACAAAATACATGCCGAAGTAGAGGCCGCCTACGGCATAAAGGTCCCCTTCAAATTCGGCACAATGATTGAGGTGGTGCGGGCCTGCATGCGCGCCGACCGCTTGGCCACCTCCGCAGGATTCTTTTCCTTTGGCACGAATGATTTGTCTCAGGCCACATTTTCCTTTTCACGGGAAGATGCGGAGAACAAATTCCTACCCTTCTACCACGAGAACGGTATCCTCCAGGACAATCCCTTCGAGGTCCTAGACGTAAACGGCGTTGGACGACTCATGAAACTCGCCGTAGGATTGGGTCGTGGCACTAATCCGGCGCTAAAGGTTGGCATCTGCGGTGAACAGGGAGGACATCCCGCCTCTATTCGTTTTTGCCAGTACGTGGGACTGAATTACGTCTCATGCTCGAGCCCACGGGTACCAGTGGCGCGCCTCGCCGCAGCTCACGCCAAGCTCAAAGAAAAGGAATACAAGTTCGAATAGCGTTACCTGGGGTCACCGGCGTAAAGTTGCACAACTTTATGCCGGTGACCCTCGTTGTTTCGTTCTCTAGTGGAAATTTGAGACATGAATCTAAGAAATTATCTGGACAAGATGAGGGGAAACCTTGGAGGTAATTCAAGTAAGCGAGAGATTATTTGGTCCTGGATTGGCGGCTTTCTAGGTATCAGTGCCGTGGCCTGGATGTCTGCGTGGATCTTCGGCGGTAATGATTTGACTCTGGTAATAAGTTCGATGGGGTCTTCGGCAGTGTTAGTCTACGGAAATGTAGACAGTCCTCTCGCCCAACCTCGCAATCTAATTGGCGGTCATATTCTCTCCGCTATTGTTGGGGTAGCTTGTTATAAATTGTTTTTGGATATCCCTTGGCTAGCAGCAGCCAGCGCAGTCGCTACTTCCATTGCAGCGATGCACATGACTCGTACTCTCCATCCCCCGGGTGGTTCCACCGCACTATTCGCTGTCGTTGGTTCGAGGTCTATTCACGACATGGGATGGAATTACGTCCTACTACCCGCAACAGTTGGTCCGTTAATTCTGCTTGCGGTGGCACTGCTGACTAACAATATTTCAGATACTCGGAGTTACCCAAAGAGATGGTTTTGATGTCCGATATCATCACTTGGTCCGCTGGGAGGAAAAGGTGAATCCGAGCGAACCTGTGTCTGAATTTGAACCCAAGCCTGAATCTGAGCCTAAGCCCGAATCTGGGTCCGAACTTAAATCTGAATCTGAGTTTAAATCCGAACCTGAGCCCACCCCCGTACCTAAACCAAAGCCTATAACTGGGCCACGACTCAGCCATCGCTGGGCAGCGCCACTTGCCCAATACCGAGAGCGGATAAACGGACCACCACCGGAGCTGATCGTAGAGGGACGTATCACACGCATGGTGGGATTGACCATGGAAGCGATTGGGGTACGTGCGGCAATCGGTGGACGGTGTTATCTCGTCCTCCCCGGAGGACGACGGGTTGACGCCGAGGTGGTGGGCTTTACCGGCGACCGTTTATTTCTCATGCCGACTGGCGACATCCGTGGCCTAACCCCCGACGCTCGAGTCATCCCCGGTAGCGGTGCGGTAGAGGCCCCGGCAGGGGAAGGACTACTCGGACGCATCATGGATGGCGCGGGAAATCCCCTGGATGGCAAGGGTCCGCTCCAGGCCAGCGCCCGGATGCCCTTGAACGGTACGCCCATCAATCCGTTGGCACGGCATCCTATCCACGAGCCCTTGGACGTAGGGGTACGTGCCATCAATGCCCTACTCACCGTAGGACGAGGTCAACGCATGGGCCTGTTTGCCGGTTCTGGGGTGGGCAAGAGCGTACTGCTCGGGATGATGACACGATTTACCAATGCGGACGTAATCGTGGTTGGACTCATCGGTGAACGTGGCCGAGAGGTCAAGGAATTTATCGAAAACATCCTGGGTTCGGAGGGATTATCCCGATCCGTGGTGGTAGCGGCCCCCGCAGATAGCTCGCCGCTGCTTCGAATGCAGGGGGCGGCGCTGTCCACCAGTATTGCCGAGTGGTTCCGCGATCAGGGGCACAATGTGCTGCTCCTCATGGATAGCCTCACTCGCTACGCCCAAGCAGGACGAGAGATCGCCCTGGCCATCGGCGAACCCCCCGCAACCAAGGGTTATCCCCCTTCGGTATTCGCCAAACTCCCAGCCTTGGTCGAGCGTGCGGGCAATGGTGATGAGGGTGGAGGTTCCATCACTGCCTTTTATACCGTCTTAGCAGAGGGCGATGACCAACAGGACCCCATTGCCGATGCCGCCCGCGCCATTCTTGATGGCCATGTCGTCCTCTCGCGCACATTGGCCGAGTCAGGACACTATCCGGCTATCGATATTGAGGCATCGATCTCTCGGGCCATGCCCTCTATCGCCACCCAGCGTCATCAAGATGCCGCACGCCGTTTCAAACGGTTATATTCCACCTATCACCAGCACGCCGATCTCATCAGCGTGGGGGCCTATACCCCCGGCTCGAATCCTCGGGTCGATGAGGCGGTAAACATCCACCCTCGCCTTCAGGAATTCTTGCAACAGGAGATGAATCGCGCGAGCCCTTTGCAAGCAAGCCAAGATGAGTTATTTAAACTTCTTCGCGTCTGACACGACGTAACAATCGAAGAACAGAGATTCCTGTACAGAAAACTCGAAGGACTTTCGTTATGGCAAAGCGTTCCGAACGCTTGCAACCGGTACAAAAAATCGCCGAAAACCGTGAACAAGATGCCGCCAAGGCAATGGGTAAGGCACGTACCCATGTGGAAGAATTAGAAGCACGCCTAACCGAACTAATCACTTTCCGTGAGGAATACGCTCGCAATTTCCTAAGCGCAGGCGAAACAGGAATGGGCGTAACGAGAATGCGCGAGTACCAAACCTTTATTACCCGTATCGATCAGGCCATTACCTACCAACGTACTATGGTGGAACAGGCCAAAAGAGCATATGCTGACCGCCAACGGGTGTGGGGACGCCTCCATAGCCGAGTTCTGGCCATGGATAAATTGGCCACCCGCTATCGTCAGCAGGAACGTGCCGAAACCGATCAACGAGAACAAAAAGAAACCGACGAGCGCGCCCAACGCGCGGTGCGCGTAGAATTGTGAACAACACGCACACCCACCACCATTATTCATCGTCTTGCACCACCTGCTCGGTATTGCCATGCACCGCTATCAGGGGCAGCATTTCTATTCGGCGGGTCCACTAAACATTATCAATTATCGCCCCGCAATTTCTCCAACCAAACCGAGACCGACAGGACACCTTTGATTCAATCCATAAACTACCGGCATGTCTTTCATGCGGGCAATTTTGCTGATGTCCATAAACATGCCACCCTGGCCCTTTTGTTACAAGCAATGGGACGCAAGGACAAACCTTTCTTTTACTTGGAAACTCACGCCGGGGCGGGTCGCTATGACCTTTATGGTCCTGATGCCGACCGTAGCCGCGAATGGGAGGATGGCATAGGTCACCTCTGGGCGCAAAACGTCCGCAATCCCACTTCTCGGCTTGCACCCTATCTGGCAGCGATTGCGGCACTCAATCCCAATGGGCATTTGCGTCACTATCCAGGTTCGCCGTTGATCGCCCGGGCTTGTCTACGTCCCAATGATCGGATGGTTCTTTTGGAGGCACGTTTTTCCGACGCACAACGATTGGAAACAACCCTGGGGGCCAATGACAGTAATCACATACAGGTTCGCGTGGGCGATGGATATGCGGCACTCGAACCTTGGCTTCCCCCTTCGGAACGGCGAGGCGTCGTGTTTATCGACCCACCATTTGAGCGTAACGATGAATTCAAACAACTCTTGGCGGCATTAAATACCGCACATCGACATTTTGCCACCGGAACCGTGGCGATATGGTATCCGCTCAAAGATCGCTCTTCAGTAACCCGCTTTCATTACGCATTGAAAGAAAGTGGGCTACGTCGTTTGCTCTTAACAGAATTGCGAGTATTGCCCGAAGATGTTGGTGGACGACTTTACGGCAGTGCCTTGTTGCTCCACAACCCTCCGTGGAAATTGGATCGGGAGCTTACCGCCCTGGGTAAGGAATTGACTATCCTGTTCTCCTTGGGTCCCATGGCCGGTGCCGAGGTACGCTGGTTGGTAGGAGAGTAAAAGTTGCTACTATTTTGTAAAGCGCCCAAGAAACAGATTAAGCTCGAGCAACATCTAATTTTATTAAAATCTCCGGTTGCTGCTGAAGGAAACGGGTAGAATTGGGACGTATCAAGATGTCGGCGTCGCCGTAGTGATTTTCTGATAGGAGGAGAGTACCCTGCCGTTTACTCGTCAGGAGAGGGCCGTGCCATGGCAGATATCCAAGAACAATTCATGCTCCAGCTCATGGAGGATCTGGTCAACAACCGAGTAATGCTGCCGACTTTGCCGGAGGTTGCCCTCCGCGTAAAAAAAGTAGTAGAGGATGATCGCAGCACCCCGGCCCAGATCGCCAGAATGGTAGGGACCGACGCCGCCCTTTGTACGCGGTTGCTGCGCATTGCCAACAGTGCCTTTTACCGTGGACGATCCCCTGCCAGAAACGTACAGGAGGCAGTCTCGCGCCTGGGCATGTCACAGGTACACAATGTTATCAACGCATTGGTGATAGAACAGCTCTATCAAATGGCCTCGCTCAAGGCCCTACGTCCCCACCTGGCGCGCTTGTGGGCTCATAGCACGCGGGTAGCCGCGATTGCCATGGTTCTCGCGCGTCGCTACACCAAACTCTCCCCAGAGCAGGCAATGCTCGGCGGCCTTATCCATGATGTAGGCGTGCTCCCCATCCTCGGTCGAGCAGAACGCTACCCAGTGCTGTTCAACAATCCCAAGATTTTGGGCGATGTTGTTGCCGACCTCCACGGCGATGTGGGTCGCACCATCCTTGAATCCTGGCATTTTCCTCCGGAACTCTCCTCTGCGGCAGCCGAACACGACGACCTGACCCGCGACAGCGGCCCGGTAAAAGACTTGGTGGATGTAATTCAGATTGCCAATCTATTGAACTATGTAGGTACCGACCATCGTCATACCGCAGTAGATTGGAATACGGTGCCCGCCTTCGCCAAACTCGGATTTACCCCAGCGATGGGTATCGGAGTACTCAAAGAGGCTGCAACAGAAATCCGCGATACCCAGAACATGCTCGGAAGTTAGAACAACCATTGGTATCGAGATTCACCTCGACGCCAACTCTCTCTATCGCCAAGTCTGGCAGCGTCGGGAGGTATGGTGTCGGGGCAGCGTCCCTGCTACCCCGGAGATACCGGCACTCCCTGCCGGGATAGCGACGTAACGCCACGGGAAGTGGCGTCAGGAGGGAAAAAGCGTCAGCAATATATCGATGTACAGCTGTACCACATCACGCCAGCGACCAACAAGAAGCTATACGTGGAAGAGGATCAGCACTAGCAAGAACTAGCGCTTCCTTTCCGACATACGGCCCCCCTGATAATCCTGTCCGGTTCTTCGGGAGAATCGCGACGAGGAGTCCGAACCTTTGCGGTGATCTCCGTTGAATCTCTGCACCATCTGCCGTAGCTCATCGATACCCTCAACAATCGACACGCTGGAACGAGCTGTTTGTTGAGAACCCGAGGCGGTCTCGTCAGCCACACTACCAATATTGACAATATTACGATTCATCTCTTCCGCCACAGCGCTTTGTTCTTCGGCTGCGGTGGCAATCTGCGTATTCATATCGGTAATGGCAACGACGGCCTGGGTAATAGCCTCTAGGGACTCTCCCGCGCTGGCCGCTTGCTGCACGCTGGCCTCTGCCTGACGACGGCCCTCCTTCATGGCGCGCACCGCCTCCTGGGCACCCGTTTGGAGACGTTGAATCATCGACTGAATTTCAGCCGTCGACTGTTGCGTCCGGCTCGCCAGGGTACGCACCTCGTCGGCAACGACCGCGAAACCGCGCCCCTGCTCACCCGCACGGGCCGCCTCGATGGCAGCGTTCAGGGCCAACAGGTTGGTCTGCTCAGCAATACCCCGAATGACATCAAGGATGGTGCCAATGTTGTCACTGTCGGCCTCTAGCCGCTGGATAACACCGGCTACTTGCTCGACAGCCCCGGCTAACTGGCCGATGGTATCGATCGCCTTGGCCACCACTTGTCGCCCATTGGCCGCCTCACCCTTGGCGCGGTTGGCCGTTTCGGCAGCAGTGGCAGTGTTGCGGGCTACCTCGTGAACCGTAGCGGACACCTCATTGATGGCGGTAGCCACCTGACCAATCTCGGTGCGCTGACGCTGCACACCGGAGTTGGTCTGCTCGGCCACCGTCGACAACTGGGAGGCCTCACCAGCCAATCGACCCACTGAAGAACCAACGTGTTCGATAATGCCCTGAAAACTCTCCATCACAGCGTTAAAGGCCTGGGCCGTCCCCTCCAGCGCATCGTCACCGCGCTCTGGGATACGAACCGAGAGGTCCTTATCGCTGGCAACGCGAGAAAGGGCGCTCTGGAGGTGGTCAACAGACTTACTAATCGATCGGCTGAACCAAATCAGGCCCCCCGCCACCACCAGGAGGGTGGCTAGCAAGAGCACCTCGATAATCAACCGACTGCCGACCAGAGATTCGGAGGTGACCAAAAAGGTCAACAATATCGCCAGCACAATCCCGCCGATCATCGGGATAAATCTGGTTTTTAACGATGTCATGGATGCTTCGCCAGTGTGTTTGGAGTGTTCATGGTTCAAGCGCGAACGACACGTTCACGATGCGCAATGCTATGTTAATTTCATGATAGCGGCAACCTTCCCTTCGACTCGGCAGTACCACGGTTCCGCATAGATATTAGGTGCGTAGACACGTTCGTTACGTGTTGGCAACCAAGCCGTTTTTCCTAGGTCTACGAGAGGGATATTACCGAAAAGCACCTGCAATCTTTAGCATAACTAACCCAAGTTGCTACCTAGCGCGCTTTTTTCCCCTCTCCCTCAGGGAGAGGGGCTTCTTCATTTCTCGCCGCATAGGTAGCAACTTGGGTTAACTAACTGATTCCTCCAAAATATCAAAAATCAATCAGTTACGCCAAGATCTTCGCCAAATTTGATGACCACGGGAAGGTAGGCAGAACAAAGTTAAATCCACACCTAACTAACAGGTGAATCAGTTCCCCCCCACGAACTGATACCGACCCCAGGCATGGTAGACCACAACCGCTACCGCATTAGACAGGTTCAGGCTACGATTGCCAGAAATCATGGGAATACGTAACCGTTGGGCTGGCACCACCGAATCGAGTACTGCTGTCGGCAAGCCTCGAGTCTCAGGCCCAAAGAGGAACGCATCACCTTTTGCTAGATCAACCTCGCTGTAGAGACACGTTCCGCGCGTAGACAAGGCCCAAACCCGAGGTGGTCGAATGGCTTCCAGATAACTAGCAAGATTGTCATGGACCACGACAGACACCCATTCATGGTAATCTAACCCGGCTCGCCGCAGCTTGCTATCGGAAAGTTCGAACCCCAACGGGCGAATCAAGTGCAGTCGCGCCCCGGTGTTAGCACACAAACGGATAACATTGCCCGTATTGGGAGGGATCTCAGGTTCGAATAATACGACGTCAAACATGTAAAATATCTCCTTGACTTCTTTCGATGGAGCAGGACACCCAGGAGTAACGCGTAGTTGCAGGCCGCAACCATAACTTAGGTTGTATCTAGCCGCAAAACAACGACGAGGATGCTACGATGAGGAAACAATCCCAAGGGGAAAGAGAAAAACTCCTCCGCCCTAGTAAAGATTCAAGTCTACCTATCCGTTTGAATCAAAAAATAGCGTGCTATCTCGCTGAGCAAGCTGCCACCAGAGGCGTAAAACTTTCCGATCTAATCAACGATCTACTAAAACGCAAGTTCGATATTCTTGATGAAGAAGCGCCCCTCAAGGAACCTCAACAAATTACGCATCGCTAGCGTACCTCACGCGGCTTCTACCAATCTCCACCCTGAAAGGAAAATCAGCATGGTTTGGGGCCTTCCGAACATTGTACGTAACGATACCAAATCTCGACGAAAGCCTTCACCAGACCGAGCACGTTGCCCTTCCTCTATTGGCCATTAAGAATAACATGACCATTTCCTACCATTAGGCAGCCCAAGTTACGACCGCTCCGTCATTTCGGAAGAAAATGACAGAATGACGGCCCAGTCGTTGGTAACTTGGGAGATTATACAATCTCCAATATTTTACAGAACTCCCACGTTTGAGACCAAATACGAACGAATCTTGTCTTGTGATGGAATTTTCCGTGACAAAAATGTAGAGTTGGTGGTAATCCGAGACGGGGTCCTGCCCAACTTGGAAGAACGGTGAAGTGATCAGTGCGTACCATCCTTGCACGCCCGCGACCTTGCCTAATTTTAAGTCGCTCCGTGGAACTAGCGTAACCATTCAAAGAGATAAACGATGCGGTTCACGATTCAGAGAGATGCACTACTCAAACCCTTGCAGGCAGTCGCAAGCGTGGTCGAACGGCGACAGACATTGCCAATCCTGGGAAACCTGCTGTTGGCGGTAACAGAAAACGAACTCGCCGTGACCGCTACCGACCTGGAAGTAGAGCTGGTAGGAAAGGTACCACTGGTGGCCGCTGAACCTGGTCGAATTACCGTGCCGGCCCGCAAGCTATTGGATATATGTAAAGCCTTTCCGGAAGGAATGGAGGTCGGGGTAGCATTGGAGGGCGAACGGGTATCGTTGCGAGTTGGTAAAAGTCGCTATACCCTCGCAACACTGCCAGCCGAAGAATTCCCCAATGTAGAAGAAATGCGCGAAGGTATGAAATTGAGCCTCCCCCAAAATGTGCTCAAAGGACTCATTGCCCGAACCCATTTTGCCATGGCGGTCGCGGATGTTCGCTATTTTCTGATGGGGCTTCTGTTAGAGGTTGAGAAAGGACAAGTGCGAACCTGCGCCACTGACGGACATCGACTCGCCTTGTGCGAAATACCATCCGAAGTAGACCCAACCAATCCTATTCAGGTAATCATCCCACGCAAAGGGGTTGGAGAATTGCTACGATTACTACAAGACTCACAAATACCAGTCCAGGTAGCACTCGGCACAAATCATATTCAGGTAACCCTCCCCGAAGCTACCTTTACCTCAAAACTCATTGATGGCCGGTTTCCTGACTATCAACGGGTAATTCCTCAGGCTACCACCAAAATAGCCACGGCCAATCGAGATGAATTACGTCAGGCCCTCAACCGCGCCGCCATCATTTCCAATGAGAAGTTTCGTGGGGTACGCATCCAAGTATCAGAGGACAAGATCCGGGTATTTGCTGCGAATCCAGAACAAGAGGAAGCCGAAGAAGAATTGGCTGCAGAATATCAGGGAGAACTTTTAGAGATTGGATTTAACGTAGGATATCTTCTGGACGCGTTGGGTGCGATTGAGGACGAACGTGTAATGATCGGATTGATCAATGCGGATAGTAGCGCATTGATTCAGGGCGTGGGGAATGAATCCTGTCGCTACGTAGTAATGCCCATGCGACTGTAAATTAATTCAAGTTGCCACCCTATCCGTCATTCCAACAGCCCCTACCGGAATGACGGATAGCTCAACAATATCTCCGATAATACCTAACCCAAGTTGCCACCTATTCAAAATTCGGGATCGCATTCAATCGTCCCCCCTCAATCCCCCCGTAAACGGGGGGAGGTCTGCGGCCTACTCCCTCCCCGTTTACGGGGAGGGCTGGGGAGGGGGGCAAGTAGGTGGCAACTTGGGTTACCTATTAAGCACTGCCAACGGTTGGCGTGGCAGCAAGACTTTCCGCTTGACTGACCGGCAGACGGCCCATCAAGTGGGAAAAGTTATCCAGGGAATTGAGATGAAGGTAGATCAACTCCACGCCTCCATCGCGTACCAACTCCGCGAGCTGCTCGGCAGGAAGGTCAGCAAGACGTTGTCGATTTACCGCGAAAAAACCTCCCATACGCAACCGTGCCCCAGTATTAATCTCTACATTGGCCTGCATGGGTTCCAATATTCCCAACGCCTTGAGCCGCGCGGCAAACCGTATGCTCAACACGTACTGTGCCTGGAAATCTTTGAGGAAATCTAAAGTCTTCCTGAGGAAGTCGCTCTCCATCCCCCCCTCGAATAATGCCATCCCCCGCTGTTCGCTATTGAAATTAGGAGAGGATTGATCGATGCAGACCGTAAGAACATCGGAATCAGGCTGGGTTGATAGGATAAAAGGATAACGACGCACATAGGCTGGTATGTAGCTTGCGTTCCATTTCCCCTCCGCAGTGACAAACAAATTTTCTCCATCCCGCAATCCCAGTACTACCAAAGGAAAAGCCGTCTGGCCATCATCGCCGAAGACAATAGGATATTCGTGACAGGTTCGGCCGAATTCTACGGTCGCCAGGAATATTGCATTGCTACCCATCGCATAGCGGTAGTCCACGCCCGGAGCAAAAAAGAGCGCGCCATGCTGGCGGCGATCAAGAGGAACAATCTCTTGATAAAACACTGGGGTGGACTGCATAGTAGTAATACTCCTTAAACAAACGGTTCAGCACACTAGCGTTCGCAAACCCGCCCGGCTAGCGGAATAACTCTAAAAGAGTTCGCGGTAAAAACGAATTCAAACACCGCCCTACGGATAATGAGCAGGATAGGGGAGACGGGCAACCCCTGCGGCAATGGCGGCTCGGGCCACAGCCGGGGGAATACGCTCCCTCAAGCGTGGGTCAAAAGGTTTGGGAAGGATATAATCCGGCCCAAATTCCAAATGGTCGAGGTTATAGGCAGCCAAGACCTCGGCAGGTACGGGCTCTCGTGCTAGCGCGCGAAGGGCATGAACCGCAGCAATATGCATGGATTGAGTAATCCGGCGGGCACGCACATCCAACGCACCCCTAAAGATATAGGGAAAACCTAAAACATTATTGACTTGATTAGGAAAATCGGTTCGACCAGTCGCCATTACCAAATCATTACGCGCCGCATGAGCACGAGCGGGATGAATCTCTGGGTCAGGATTAGACAATGCGAAAACCACCGGACGCGGCGCCATTGCGTTCAACATAATCTCATCAACCAGATTCGCAGCCGCTACGCCGATAAAGACGTCGGACCCCGCCATAGAATCCCGAAGCGTACGCTCCGGGCACTCACAGATAAACTCGCTCTTGTAGGGATTGAGGTCATGACTCTCTCCATGCAGAACCCCATGGCGATCCACTAACAGCATATTGTGCCGATCCGCCCCCAAGGCGACGAGCAAACGCATCGAGGCAATCCCCGCCGCCCCTGCCCCCAGACACACGATGCGGGCATCGGATAGAGTTTTTCCCTGAATTTCTAAAGCATTCATCAAACCAGCGGCCACGATGATCGCGGTACCATGCTGGTCATCGTGAAAAACCGGGATATCCAGACGATCCGTTAACGCCGCCTCAATCTCGAAACAATGAGGCGCTGCAACATCCTCTAGGTTAATCCCCCCGAAAGTGGAAGCAATAGCCGTCACAACGTTGATGAAATGCCCCGGTGAGTCAGCATTGACCTCGATATCGAAGACATCAATGTCGGCGAATTTCTTGAAGAGCACCCCTTTTCCTTCCATCACCGGCTTCCCTGCCAGGGCCCCCACCTTACCCAGACCGAGAACCGCCGTACCATCGGTGATCACCGCCACCAGATTGGACTTGGCGGTGTAGAGGTAGGCAGCTTCAGGATCGGCGGCGATCTCCAGTACAGGGGCAGCAACACCGGGGGTATACGCAAGACCCAATTCCTGTTGGGTATCGCACGGTTTGGTAAGGGCGATCTCGATCTTTCCCGGACGTGACCGGGCATGGTATTCGAGGGCCGCCCCATGCAACGCGCTGGACATTTCTGGTTATCTCTTCCCGTATTTGCGGCGGAATCTATCAACACGCCCAGCCGTATCCAGGACACGACTGCGCAATTCACCGGTATAGAAAGGGTGGCAAGCCGAACACACCTCCACATGGAGGTTCTTGCAGATGGTGGAACGGGTTTGGAAGCTGTTGCCGCAACCACAGGTTACGGTGATTTCTTGGTAACTGGGGTGGATATCCGACTTCATTGAGTCAACCTCGTTGTAGGCTTGCGCGTACCGCCGCCGGAGCTTTCCTCCGGTACCGTATGCAGGGAGTAGATTGTCGCAAAAAAGGCCGGATAATAGGGAAGTTTCCGATAACGGTCAAGGTTGGTAAAATCATTTCCTAAATTTCCATAAATTTTTAGAGTTCGTAAAACCTTAGGTGATAACCATTCAATAACAACAAGTTATAAAATAAATCACCACCTAGGTTGGGTTACGATACTCCGCAAACCAACCTTATTTGTCTGTTTCGCGAAACCAACGCTACCCCCTCCTTAGATAAGGAAATGAGGTGTTTGGATACTCTGCCTGTCACCTTAACCCGCCCATCCAGAGTAATCGAATGGCATTTTTGGTTCCTTCCAGGTTGATCCGACAGCATCAACCCAACCTGCAATTGCTTAATGGCCCCAAGACCGGGGAACGACCGGAATAATCTTTTTGAATATAGAAAATAAAAGGCTAAATAGCCAATTGAGAACCGATTGAGAACCGATAGCGTCATAAGCGCCCGCGCGCTAAAGGCTTTAAGCGGGCCATAACTCGATAACGAAGAGCCCATGGATTCTTCATCAAGAAAATTTTGGCACGTTTGGGAAAAACAATTACGTTTACACCAATGGGTCAAGAATTTATTGTTGTTCATACCTTTGCTGGCAGCCCACAAGATTGATGATATTGCTCTGCTAATATCTGGACTATTTGCTTTTTTGCTATTTAGCTTGTGCTCCTCTAGCGTCTACCTACTCAATGATTTGCTAGACTTAGAAGATGATCGCCAACATCCCCATAAACGTTTCCGTCCGCTGGCAGCGGGGATACTGTCAAAAAGAGAAGTCTCGCACGTATTCCCCGCACTACTCTTGAGTGCATTCAGCGGTGCAATATGGATTATGCCCTGGAAATTTACGCTGACCATGCTCTGTTACTACCTTTTGACGCTGGCGTATTCCTTGATACTGAAGCGAGTCATGGCAATGGATGTAGTCGTCCTCGCGATGCTTTATACCGTGCGGATTATTGCCGGAACATTTGCATTCAATGTCAGCCTGACTTTCTGGATGCTGGCATTTTCCATGTTTCTATTTCTAAGCCTGGCACTGGTTAAACGCTACGCCGAATTACGTGAACTATCCAGTAAAGGCGAAACCGAACGCACCAGAGGGCGCGGTTACTATCCCAGCGATGAGGAAATGATATCGTCGCTCGGTGCAACCTCCGGCTATCTCGCGGTAATGGTTCTCGCGCTCTACATCCAAGATCAAAGTACTCTTGCCTTATACCGCCACCCTCAGGTCATCTGGCTCGCCTGCCCATTATTGCTCTATTGGATCACCCGTACTTGGATGATCACCCATCGCGGGTGGATGCACGAAGATCCCGTAGTCTTCGCAATGACCGACCGCGTTAGCTTAATCCTCTGCGGAATTTTCTCTGCGGTTTTCTGGCTTGCTATATAAACAATTCCGCCAACGGTGTTACAGATTTAGTTTTTTGAAGAGTGACTCGGGAATTGAGCGAATAATCAGCATAAGATAACACCAAAAGGCTGGCAGATAGGCAATATCGCGTTTTCTTTCAATTGATCTCAGAATGCCGCGCGCGATGGCCTCGGGTTGTGTCCATAATATGTTTTTCTTAAAATCCGCAGTCATGGGCGTATCCACAAAACCGGGTTTGATGGTCAGAACCCGAATCCCAGATTTATCCAAACGGTTACGGAGCCCTTGCAGAAAGAGGGTCACTGCACCCTTGGCGGTTCCGTAGATATAATTTGACTGGCGCCCGCGCTCTCCCGCAACTGAACTGATCACAGCAATAACTCCCTGCCGTTGCGCTTCAAATCGATTGGCCAAATGGGTAAGCATCGCTAGGGTACTAATGGCGTTGGTATTAAGCTCGTACAGCGTGCGTTCAATACTACCCTCACACGCTTTTTGATCGGGCAAGGTGCCATGGGCAATCAATACCAGATCAATACCACCCAGTGCCGCAATCGCACTATCCAACATTACCAGATGGTTCGCGAAATTATTGACATCGAATGGTGCGAAGGCTACCCACTCCGCACCGCGAATCCGTAGATCCTGGGCGAGAGCGGTCAATCGTTCTTCGTTTCTGGCCAACAAATAAAGTCGATCCCCCCGCTGCGCGAACAGTCTTTCCGTGGCCTCGGCAATTGCTGAGGTAGCCCCGATGATTAATGTTCTTTGCATAACTTAGATTCCTAACCGTTCCGATTGAAGCGAGTGAAATAAACCTTCGGCACCGTAGTGGCAGCGCGTTTTCATGAACTCTTCCCACCTCGGATACCCTGCTTTAAACATCGCCGCGCTCATGCGTGCGTCTTTGCTCAAATAGAGCCGCCCACCATAATCAAGAACAATACGATCGAGTCTATCTAGGTATGAAAATAGATCGTAACTAAGCTTAAAGTCCAACGCCAGCGTATATCCCTCCATGGGAAAGGATAGATGATTGTCGTTGCCGCGCCCGAAGACCTTTAATACGGCGAGAAAGGAACCACGCTGCGACCTTGCTATATCGCTAAGAATGGTGCGCATCGCTTCCCAACCAGCAGACTGGGGAATTACCAATTGATACTGCGTAAAACCACTCGAACCATAGAGCCGATTCCATTGAAGAATTCGATCGAGCGGGTAGAAAAACGGCTCATAAGGAACGACACGCTCCACCCGTTTGCCACGTATGTGACGATAATAGATTTCATTGAACGCCGCGACGAGATGACGATTTAAGAATGAATTAGGTAGATCGAAAGGAAAAGGGAGCGACCTCGGACGAGACCAATCGAGACAACCATCTTGCGCGTGCTCGCCCATCATCAGTAGCGATCGCCCTAATTTAGCACCACCAGAAAGGCAATCGATCCAGGCGACTGAATAAGTTGTTGCGGCGTGCACGGCAAAAAGTTCAATCGTTTCGGTGATATCAGTAGCCTTGAAGATAGTTTCGTTGATATAGACACTGGTGATCGGCTTCAATGAGAAAGCGGCGTCCAAGATAATTCCCGTTAGCCCCATCCCACCACAGGTGGCATGAAAGAGCACAGGATTCTCCAACGGGGAACAGCGTAGCGTGGTTCCATCCGCCAACAACAAAGTAATACTATTGAGATGATCGCAAAAACTGCCCTCGACATGATGATTCTTTCCATGAACATCACTAGCAATGGCGCCTCCTACCGTAACAAATTTGGTGCCCGGGGTGACGGGAAGAAACCAACCACGCGGGACAAAAACCTCAAGTAACTCGGCCAGAGTAACGCCGGCCGCACAACGCAAGAATCCATTGGTTTCGTCAAATTCCAATATAAAGTTAAGTCGGAGTGTACTGATCATTTGCCCAGCCAAGGAACTATCTCCATAGCTCCGCCCCATACCTCTAGCGATACCACGAAATCCTCGGGTCAACGCTAATTTAGTATCAGAGGGTGTCTGCGGCGTAATAATCTTGCCATCAATTTTAGGGTAACGCCCCCAGTTGCTAATCGACACTTAATTTTCCTTTCTGTTTATGGAAGACAAAACGCTTATCTAAGTGATATTTCATCCAATAACCGATGGAAAGCCCCACAACGCCTCCCAGATAGCGCGCTGTTTTGGAGGCAAACCATAGATCAAAACCAAACTCGAAACTCCAGAAAATCGTCGTAGTAAGAATCCCCATAAGAGTGTACAACGCAAAAACCTGCGTATCATGAGCAACACTCTTCGTTTGGAACTTGAAAATGTATTTCTTATCGAGGACGTATTTCATCAGCAAACCTACGACGGTACCGAATACTACCGATAGAGTGACCGCATAACTCCCCGTATAGCAACGAGTCGCGATATCCTGACTACCGATGTTTGCCGCAGTAGCAATTAATGCAAAAATTGAATAAAACAATGCGATCCGCATAAGCTTGAAAGTTTTTTGTATTTGAATAACCCAACAAATTACGCATTAAGATTGAAGCCGCAAATTAAGAATCAATCACGAGGAATCATTGTTTGTCACCGCCTGTGTGGCGAAGGTGTAGTGTTTGTGGCCGAAAAAATTTACCACCACTGACCCTGCCATCAGCATTGCGCCCGCGAGGTAGGGGACTAATTGGTGAGAGGTAACGAACTGCTTAAGAACCGCCATCAGTAACGGTAGCAGTATCAAACTCATCAGCAGCGTACCACCATACACCACAAAGCTACGCAGATACTCTTTAAGAAAGTTACCCTTTGTTCTAAAAACTAGCAATTTGTGCCCGATAAAAGCAACCGTGACCGATATTCCGGTACCCAATATAGTCGCCACCATAGCAGCCAGGTAGTCACTCGCGATGATTGGTGTCAACAAATATATTAATAGCGCATACATGCCATAACCAAATAATGTGTTCCACCCTCCGACAATCAGGTAGCGTATTACCTGACCAGGAGGTGCGTGATACGCAAGCTGCGCAAGAAGGTTTTTCAGAATCGTTCTCCTAGGCAATGTGCCACAATCCAAGACGAGCCACTTAGACAACTCCCAACAAATAATGCGGATTCAAACTCGAAATGCAACTCTTGAATTAACAGTTGATTGAGTGTTCAAGGTACACTAGTTTCTGTATCAGATGAATCCCCGCGATGTCAAGGGACCGTGGAATAAATACAGTTGTATCTTTGGTATCACGTTACTCAAAATTATCAACACTTTCTTTTGAGGCGCCATAATTCTGAGAATTTTCGTTGTAACCTATGATGGGTTCAATGTAAGGTGCCTCCCCAAACTCAAACATTGGCCACAGATTATCATCGCGAGACCATCGTCAATCACCCCGGGCTAAAGCCCGGGGCTTGTGAAAGCAAGCCCGAGATTGACCAGCCTTAGTCCGAGAAATCGGACTACGTTGCAACGAAGTACAAGACTCACCTTGGGGCGCTTCCTCAACTCCAAGCTCTGAAAGCAGCAGAAGCAGACACGCGACGGGTACGCACGAAACGGTCTGCTGCAAGGTTCGCAAGAATCGAAGCTGCGTTGCAACATTGGCGAGGGGAGCCACACCGTAAGGTGTGCGTCACTAGGCCCTTACGGGCTGACAGCCGGGAAAGACCGGCAACTTTAAAGATTTTGCTATCCAATGGGACGGCGAAAACCGTCCCCTTTCCTCCCCGCCCTCAAGGGCGAGGTTTCTCGGGGACACTGATGAAAGATCGTCGCATCCTTTATTTCACCACATTCCTCCGCGCTTTTGCCACGGGGGTATTGGGGGTGCTGTTGGGTTTGTATTTGGCCCGCCTCAATCTTAGCGTCGCCACCTTGGGGATAGTGCTTAGTATGGGGCTCCTCGGCGCGGTAGGGGCCGCACTATTGGTCACGATGATGGGTGATCGCCTGGGACGACGCAGGGTATTAGTCGGGCTCGCCCTGTTAAATGCCGCAGGAACGGGAGGATTGGCCTTGGTAAGTGGGGCTGGAGCGTTGGTCGCATTAGCTTTCTTCGGCATGGTCAATGGGATGGGACGTGACCGGGGAGCAGCCCTGATTGTGGAGCAAGCAATACTCCCCGCTACGGCAAATGACACCGAACGTACCCGAGTTTACGCCTGGTATAACGTCGTTCAGGATTTTGGCCATGCCCTGGGAGGATTGGCAGCGGCAGCACCAACCCTGATGCGGATGGCCTTTCACATCGAGGAATTGGATTCATTGCGCGTAATGGTGCTGATCTGCTCCGCCCTATCGCTGGTCGCTGGTATGGCCTACCTGCGCCTCTCCGCCAACGTGGAGGTGATAGAACCACCTCACTGGCCACAGATCAGCCCCGCCAGCCGGCGGATCCTGACGCGAATATCCCAACTATTCGCCCTGGATAGCGTGGCGGGAGGTTTTCTGGGCAGCGCCTTACTCGCTTACTTCTTTTTCGAACGATTTGGGGTCTCGGAGGCAGCCGTAGCAACGCTATTTTTCGTGGCACGTCTAGCCAATGCTCTATCTCACCTGGGGGCTGCCTGGCTCGCGACGCGCATCGGTCTGGTGAAAACCATGGTCTTTACTCACATCCCATCGAGCCTGGTACTCGCCACGGTCCCCTTTGCCCCGGATTTTCTCACTGCCGCTGCCCTGTTCCTGGTGCGGGAGTCCTTGGTAGAGATGGATGTACCTACCCGCCAATCCTACGTTATGGCTATGGTACAACCTGAGGAGCGTACCTTCGCCTCCGGGGTAACCCACTTGGTTCGACTCGCAGGTTGGGCGGTGGGACCAGTCATGGCAGGCGCCGCCATGACCGGGTTGACCTTGGCCGCGCCCCTGGTCGTAGGGGCAACGCTAAAGGTGTCCTATGACCTACTGCTGTGGCAAGCCTTCCGCCATCTGTCTCCTCGGGAAGAGAAATAAAAACACCACCTTTCACCTTTAACCTGTTGACCCAACGACGCCCGTTTGCCATAGTGGCGCACCTGCAAAATTCTGGTAACTGGTTGATTTGACTAAACAGGTCTGTCTGAAAAGTCATTATTACTCAGCATATTAGGAAAGGTTTTGCAGATACCTAAACGCATCAGCAAAAACACATACGTTGGGAGTAATAAAATGAGATACCGTTTAGCTGCACTACTTCCGTTGGCAATTTTGTCCTTCTTGTATGGTTGTGGTGCTGCCCCTCAGAATCCAGGAGAAAAACCTGGTGAGACCCCGCCACGTCTCGTCAAGAACACAGAGGGAAAGGTCGCGTGGGATCACCCTGAATACTTTGGTCCGGTCCCGGCGGAGTTAAAATCCAAGGGGGATGGAATCTGCAAATCTGTGGGTGCCCGTGAAGCTACCGGGTATCACGCCAAGGCCACTGACTTAAATGGAAAGCTTCTTCTTGCTGGCGGTTATTTTTGCGGTGCCAAGTAAATAATCAAAAGTCTTTAGAGCATTTTCGGGGAGTAGTTTGACGTACCCACGGCTATTCCCATAAGCAATCCAAATGCTGAAAGACTATACGAGCACCTTCTTGACCTCTTGCGCTGACAAAAACGGTAACCGAGATTCTTGTTATGACATCGTTTAGTCCGCTCGCCGAGATAACGTTGGTTAGTTCGTAGCCATTTAGCCTTTACCCAGTACTCCCCTGCCACGGGGAAGATGGAATAAGGGACCATCCACTGAAAACAATTCCTATTATCAATGTTATACTGTGCATGGGCGCTGATTTTGTTTTTGTCTCTAATAATCGGAATTGCCACTAATTAAACTTCAGCCCTCCGATGCCCTGGAATATTTTTTCGACTGGAGCACAAGTCACCATGGCTAGGTGGCAGATTAGGTTGTTAATCCACCTTTTAGAGGAAATAATTTTAGGCCATGCACAGTATATCTTCGAGACTATATAGTGAAGGTTGCAACCTGGAATGTAAATTCCCTGCGGGTGCGGCTACCCCAGGTATTGGATTGGCTCGCCACAGAGCGACCTGACATACTGGCCCTGCAGGAAACTAAAATACCCGATCACGATTTCCCCGTAACAGAATTACAGGCGGCGGGTTACCATTCTCTCTACCGTGGCCAACCTACCTACAATGGGGTGGCCCTGTTGAGCCTCACACCACCGACTGAAACGCAGATGGACATTCCGGGATGGGACGACCCGCAACGCCGTGTCGTGGCGGCCAGTTACAGTGCCCCACACCTGTCTGGAGGGAAATTACGGGTACTGAACATTTACATTCCTAACGGCCAAGAGGTCGGTAGTGATAAATATGCCTATAAGTTGAATTGGCTTAACCGACTTACCGCTTGGTTGAAAGAAGAGTTAGCTACCCATCCCAATCTAGTAATGATGGGTGATTACAACATCGCCCCAGAGGATCGGGATGTTCATGACCCTGTCGGCTGGGAGGGTAGTATTGCGGTAAGTGTTCCAGAACGAGCAGCGTTTCGAGGCTTGTTGACGTTAGGGCTGAGCGATGCCTTTCGACTTTTCGAGCAGGAGGCCCGCAGTTTTAGCTGGTGGGACTATCGCTCCCAAGCCTTTCGCCGCAACTTGGGACTACGCATTGACCACATTTTATTGAGTCAACCGCTTACCACCTGTTGTACCACCTGCCACATCGACAAAGGTCCACGAAATTCGGGGCGCCCTTCAGACCATGCCCCAGTAATGGCTGAATTGAGTGATTCTCGGGTGACCAGTTAACTTTTAATTTCCATAGTTCCCCAACCTAAATAACACAATGAGGTTTTGCATGAAAGGCAATGCTTGGGACAAGGTCGATATCGTCCGTGCTACCAATATCACCTGGCATGAAGGTCACGTAGGACGTACTCATCGCGAGCACTTGCTCAATCAACACGGCGCGACCTTATGGTTCACCGGATTATCGGGCTCGGGAAAAAGCACTGTTGCCTTTACCTTAGAACACCAGTTAGTGGCACGTGGCAATATGGCGTACGTATTGGACGGTGATAATGTTCGTCATGGACTCAACAAAAACTTAGGATTTTCTGCTGAGGATCGGGCCGAGAACATTCGTCGCATCGGCGAGGTAGCTAAGCTCTTTGCTGATACCGGCATCATCTCCATTACCAGCTTCATTTCGCCCTATCGAACAGATCGTGCGATTGCGCGCACCATGCATGAGGCGGAAGGACTGCCTTTCTTGGAGATCTACCTATCTACTTCCATCAACATCTGCGAACAACGGGACCCCAAAGGCTTATACAAAAAGGCCCGTGCCGGGCAGCTCAAAAATTTTACGGGAATTGATGACCCCTACGAAATTCCTGAGGCCGCCGAGATTGTTCTGGATTCTAATCTGCTCACCCCCCCCGAGTGTGCCCGCCAGATCATCAATGAACTGGAACGTCGTGGAATCGTTCCCCCGAAATAATGTCCTGGTGTTGCTGAGGGCTAACGTTGGAATAACCGATAGTAATCGTCTACACCTCTCCCAAAGAGAGGTGGGCGATTACCAGCGGTTTGTAATCATTCACTCCCCCTGGAAACGTAGACGTCACATCCCAGAAAAATATGAATCATTACAGCCGCTTAGCTACTCCCGCTCTTCTTTGTTAAGAGGTACAAAGGTCAAAACAAGGAATGTCTAAAGTGTTTATTCTCCCCTCGGAAAATGCATTGGATGGTTAATGTGTTTATATCCGTCCCGTGTTTTACCCATTTTCTGAGGATCGGGCGAAACGGTTACATGCCAACCGACCGCAATTCTTTAATTCTTGTCAAAGACTCCTAAAGACTCCGTTATGGTGACCAAGCTTCTACGCAAAATCTTCGGCAGCCGCAATGAACGCGTTCTCCGCCGCATGGGTAAGGTAGTCCAGCGCATTAATGCCCTGGAACCACAGATGATGACCCTGTCTGACACCGACCTGCGCGCCAAAACTGCGGAATTCCGCAACCGACTCGCAATGGGGACGGCCCTGGATGATTTGTTGCCTGACGCCTTTGCCGTGGTGCGCGAGGCCTCCCGACGGGTATTGGAGATGCGCCACTTCGATGTCCAGCTCATCGGTGGCATAGTTCTCCACGAAGGCCGTATCGCCGAGATGCGTACCGGCGAGGGTAAGACCTTGGTCGCCACCCTGCCGGTTTATCTCAATGCCTTGCCCGGCAAAGGCGTCCACGTGATTACGGTAAACGACTACCTAGCCCGACGCGATGCCGCTTGGATGGGTCAGGTCTATCAATTCTTGGGAATGACGGTAGGCGTCGTTACCTCTCACCAAGACCCGCAGGAAAAACGTGAGGCCTATGCCTCCGATATCACCTACGGCACCAACAACGAATTTGGTTTCGACTATCTACGCGACAATATGGCCTTTACCATGACGGACAAGATGCAGCGTTCGCTGCACTATGCCATCGTGGACGAGGTAGACTCCATCCTTATTGATGAGGCGCGCACCCCGCTGATTATTTCCGGGTCCTCCGAGGAGAGTTCGGAACTTTACGTACGAATGAATGACCTGGTCCCGCGTCTCAAGAAGCAGAAAGTCGAAGAGGGTCCCGGCGACTATTCTGTGGACGAAAAGGCACGGCAGGTTTTACTTACCGAAGAGGGCCATCAAAACGTCGAGGACCTATTGACGAGAGAAGGAATTCTTCACGAGGGAGAAAGTCTCTACGATGCCACCAACATCTCCATCATGCATCACCTCTATGCCGCACTGCGTGCCCATGTGCTGTTTCGTCGCGACGTGGATTATGTGGTGCAGAACGGTCAGGTGGTTATCGTAGATGAGTTCACAGGGCGCACCATGCCGGGACGACGTTGGTCGGAGGGATTGCATCAAGCGGTCGAGGCCAAGGAACGAGTATCCATCCAGGCCGAAAACCAGACACTGGCCTCGATTACTTTCCAGAATTATTTCCGCCTCTACGAAAAACTCGCAGGTATGACCGGTACGGCAGATACCGAGTCCTATGAATTTCAGCAGATCTACGGGCTTGAAGTAATTATCATCCCCACCCACCAACCCATGATCCGCGATGACCGTGGTGATTTGATCTATATCACTACCAAAGAAAAATTTGCGGCGATCATCGACGACATCAAAGATTGTTCCCGCCGACAACAACCGGTTTTAGTGGGCACCACCTCGATCGAAACCTCCGAATATCTATCAGGATTGCTGGAGGGCGAGGCCATTCCTCATCAAGTGCTCAATGCCAAGTATCACGAGCGCGAAGCCCAGATCGTATCTCAGGCGGGTCGCCCCGGTAGCGTTACCATTGCCACCAATATGGCCGGTCGCGGTACCGATATCGTACTCGGGGGTAATTGGAAGGCCGAAATAGCCGCCTTGGAAACCCCCGATCCACATCTCGTGGAGAACATTAAAACCACCTGGCAGGAGCGTCATCGACAGGTCGTGACGGCGGGAGGGTTGCACATTATCGGTACCGAACGCCACGAATCTCGACGCATCGATAATCAATTGCGTGGTCGTTCGGGTCGTCAGGGTGACCCTGGTTCTAGCCGTTTCTACCTCTCCCTAGAAGATAATCTGATGCGGATCTTCGCATCCGACCGTCTCGGTGGGTTGATGCAGAAACTCGGTATGGAAACCGGCGAGGCGATTGAACACCCGTGGGTAAGCAAAGCCATCGAAAACGCCCAACGTAAGGTTGAAGCCCGCAACTTTGATATTCGAAAACAACTCCTAGAATATGACGATGTCGCCAATGACCAACGCAAAGTAATCTACGAACAACGCAATGAGTTGATGATGACCGAGGACCTTACCGAAACGGTCCAGTCTCTTCGCGCTGATGTGATCAACGAGATTATTGACCTCTATGTCCCCCCCCGCAGCATGGAGGAACAATGGAACATTCCGGGTTTAGTCGTAGCCTTGGAACGCGACTCTGCTATTACCCTGCCGATCCAGGAATGGTTGGATCAAGAAACAACGCTGGGCGAAGCGAGGTTACGTGCGCAGATCCTGAAGGCTGCCGAAGATGCCTATGCCGCTAAAGAGGCATTGGCCGGATCAGCAGTGGTACGTCATTTCGAAAAGGCCATCGTGATGCAAGTTTTGGATACTCTATGGAAGGATCATCTGGCCGCCATGGATTATCTACGCCAAGGTATCCACTTGCGAGGTTATGCCCAGAAAAATCCCAAACAGGAGTACAAACGCGAAGCCTTTGAGATGTTCCAGCAGATGCTCGAGCGTTTCAAACACGACGTAACTGGCATCCTGGCTCGTGTCCAGGTTCGTGCCGAAGAAGATGTTGCTGCCGTAGAGGCACGTCACCGAACAAATGTGAATTTAAATTTCCAACACGCCCCCGCCTTATCCATGACGGCTGATGCGGAAGAAGAGAAGGTAGAAGGCGGAAATCTCGAAAATACTTCTCTGCCTGCGGAGGTTCACATCCCATTTGTCCGTCAGAGCCCCAAAGTTGGCCGCAATGAACCTTGCCCCTGTCGTTCGGGAAAGAAGTATAAAAATTGCCATGGGAAATTGAAATAATCATTCGTGGTCGGCACTTCCATGTTTTGATAAACGTTGAGACTTTAACTCAATCTTCCATCATATAGGTGGTAACTGAGATTAAATAACCCAAGTTGCTACCTATGCGGTGAGAAACGAAAAAACCCCTCTCTCCCCGGGAAAGGGGAGAAGAGCGCACTAGGTAGCAACTTGAGTTAAATAGATATCGCGAATTAGGCGGGTGGCCTGAGATCCAATAATGTAACCCAAGTTGCCACCTACTTGCCCCCTCCCCAGCCCTCCCCGTAAACGGG